>NZ_CP022242.1:0-300822 GCF_003351865.1 Methanofervidicoccus sp. A16
TTTTTGTTAATAATATTATTTATAAAAATATTTTTATTATTTTATCTAATTACACCTTAATGATAACACAAGACAGTATTATATTACTATTCAAAAACCTTGGACATACACCCTGCAATAAACCCTGCTACAGCATCGTCTAAAAAGACACAGCCTTTTTTATCAAGTATTCCGATTACACCAGGTTTTTTTGCATCGTACCATCGAAAATTAAATATCCCCTTAGTTCCAGATATCTCGTTGGCAATAGCCATACCAATTACCTCATCTATGTATATATAGTTTGGATCCTCATGATAGTTAAAAGGCAGATTTCCCTTAATACCCTCCTCTTCAAGTTTTAAGGCACATATCATCAATATCAACAGGTTAGGGTCTTCCAATTTCCTTAACATTATCTCCTTAAGTTTCAGCCTTACATCCTCCTTATTTTCTGAGATACATAACTCCATAGCAGTATCTACCATGTCTTCCAAGTTTATTCCATATTTCTCTAAACCCTTTAAAAGGAGATTTTTAGAGTTGTTGATTGGAGAATCGTTCATATTGTCACCTTAAAGAATGAGAATCGAGGTTAATATTTCAATTTGTAGTTATGTATGTTATAATTTTAAAAATTAAAACTATATTAAAAATTAAAAGTATAGAGGGTTAGTATTAGAAATAAGTAAAATACTTAATAAAAGATCTTCCCTATAGCCCGAATTCCTTCTTAGAAAAAATAAGAGATCCTAAAATAAAAGAACTGTTAAATACTGAAAAAAACATTGTACTCTTTTTTATACTGTTTTGTTATTTTTATACTAGTTAATAGGGTTTTTATTCTCTTTCTAATAATTATTTTTATTTTTTTATTATTTTTAATATTTAATATTTTTTTAGTCATAAATCTAATAACTAATATAAAAAAGAAAATAAAATATACCAGGATTCTCTACTTTTTAAGTCATTAACTATCTTTTTTTATCCAACTAACCTTTACTTCTTTAATCTCTCCATTATCTTAGATCTCAATATCTCACTTACAGTTTTACCGTCTATTCTACCTCTTAAAACTGCCATACACTTACCCATAAGGGCTCCCATGGATCCCATACCTTTGCTCTTAACAATCTCCATATTTTTATCAACTATATCCCCAATTATTCTCTCAGCCTCCTCCTTAGAGAGAGACTTAAGGCCCTTCATCTCCAGTATTTCATCTAAACTCTTATCTGGGTATTCAGCAAATCCCTTAAGTACCTCAACTATAGCCTCCTTGGACATCTTACCTTCAGTCAATCCCTCAAATACCATCACAAAGTGATCCCTAGTAAGATTATCTATATTGTATCCCTCCCTTTTAATCTCCCTCAACGTATTCTCCAAGGTTGTTGCAATAAGAGTTGGTTTTATACTGTCCTTAAACCTCTTACACAACTCCTCGAAAAGTTGGACCCTTGGAGACGTTACAAGGATCTCTGCCAACTCCCTGTTAAGTTTGTACTCTCTTATAAACCTCTCTAACTTCTCCTCTGGCATCTCAGGAAGGTTGTTCTTTATACGTTTTAGGAGTTCCCTTTCCACCTTAATAGGTGGTATATCTGTCTCTGGATACATCCTGGCAGCCCCAGGTAATGGCCTTAGATATGTGGTATTTCCATTCTCAAGCGCCCTCCTCGTCTCCTCAGGTACTCCCTTAATAGCCTCTTTAGCCCTCTCTATAACTGCCTCAAGTGCTCTATCTACCTTTTCCTCCTCGTCTCCTATAAAGATAACAGCATCCTCGGGGGTTATCTCTATCCCAAGTTCCTCCTGAATATACTTCTTTATTTCCTCTACCTCCTCCTCAGTAATACCGTAGTTGGGAAGTTCATCTGTATGGAAGAGACCTCCAACCCCTGCGATAACCTTAGCCCTATCTGACAACTCAGATCCCAACCTTCTACCTTCCTGTATCTCTCTACCGACAAGACCACCAAAGCCCTTTAATACAATTCCCTTTATTCTTCCACCTTTCTTTAATACTCTTTGCAGTACCTTACATTTGGTGTTTCTTAATACATCGGTGATATCTACCACTTTATCTATTACCTCAGCCCCTCTTTCCTTAAGTGTCTTAGATATCTCTAAGAGATTTACCTGCCTTACAACCTCCCTCTCAATTACCTTCTCTATGAGATCGAGATCCTGCACTCCTTTTATCTCTACCCTGGCACCATCCCTTATAGATATGTTGATATCCTGTCTTATGGTACCAAGTCCCCTCTTCACCTTTCCAGTGGCTCTCAGTATCATTCCTATTCTCTTTGCAGTTTCTCTTCCCATCTTAGGTGAATCTATATCAGGCTCTGTGGAGATCTCTAAAAGAGGTATTCCCAACCTATCTACTCGATATTTTATATAATCTCTCCCCTCCTCTATCTTCCTAGAGGCATCCTCTTCTAAACATAGACTACTAATCCTAACCTTACCGCACTCTGTCTCCACGTATCCATCCTTACCTATGAACATGGTCCTTTGGAATCCTGAGGTATTGGAACCGTCTATAACGATCTTCCTCATGGTATGTATCTCATCTACCACATCCATATTCATCAGGAGGGCAACCTGCAGTGCAACCTCTAACGCCTCCTGGGATGGTATATGAGGAGGTTCCTCGTCCAACTCCACTAAACAGGTGGTGTCGTTGTAGTACTGATATATATAGTACTTTCCCTTTTTCCACTCTATAAGGGCAGCCCTATCTACATCTCCCATCTCACTTTGGGATATCCTTAGTAATCTCTTAATTTCACCATGAGGTTCATCGTCCCTTAACACTGTTGGACAGTTGCAGAAAAGTTTTCTCTTGGTATCCAACTGTTGGTGTATCTCTAAACCTACCTTTAAACCTAACTTCTTATAGTCTAACTCCACCCTACCACCGCATAATATAATATATTTTAAAAAAGAAATTATTAATTATTATTAGAAAAAATTATAAAAAAGATTATACTGTTTAATTTTCATTTATAATACTGTCCATAGTGGCTATAATGTTCTTTACCTTTGGATTTACGATGTAGTAGTGATTCCAGGTGCCCTCCTTCCTAGCCTTTATAAGTCCAGATTTTTTCAGTATATTCAGATGATGGGAAATAGTAGGTTGTGGTTTTTTTAACTCATCTATTATCTTACATACACACATACTCTCATTTTCACTTAGTAGTTTCAGTATCATCAACCTAGTGGGATCTGCAAAGGCTTTAAATATTTCAGCCATTGTTTCATACTTACTTGCATCTAATTTATTCATAATACCACCGCAGATATCTAAACCCTAAAATAATAATCTTAAAATACACGAAATCTTATATATAGATTTCTATATATTACTATATAAATATTTTTGTATATCTTCCCTACAACTCTATAAACACAAAAGTACTCTCAAATCCTATTATTAAAACAGTCGGGGAAAACTGTCAAAAATTTATTATCTTTATCAGTACGTCTATTTTTTGGATTTCTCTACTTCTTTATTTTTATAGAAATACTCCCTGGATCCTCTACTCCTTTTAGAGAAGACACAAGTCCAACAACAGTATTTTTAATAATCTTGGAAACAAAGGGATTTAAAGGTATCCTTCTTCCATCTACTACAAGTTCCACATCTGTAGACAACACACAGTCCTTCCAACTTAACTCTCCCTTAATTAACCTCTCAACAAACTCCCTACAGTTGTAACCACAGTGTCCACAGTTGAGGTTGTATGTAGGAACAACACTTTTATCTAGGATCTCTTTAACAACGTTCTCCACATTATACTTCATATTTTCGACTACCATTATAGTATGGGAGTCTACAAGTTCCCTTCCCTCACTGTCTCTCACTGTAACTATCTTTGGTATATTTAACTCCTTCAACTTTTCTTTAAACCCCTCTACTATCACCAAATCACTTTCTAATTTCGAAAGTATTTCTTCCAACTCCATAGTTCCATAGAAAAATGTAGTTTTGCCCCTAACATCTGAAAAAACTGATACATCGGCGTACTCTTTAAATCTGTAGGTATCTGTTCCCTCCCTGTCTATCTCTACAGGGTGACCACTGTGTTTTACTGTAGCAACACTAATGCCCTTCTCTTTTAGGACTTTTAGTACATCACATATTAAGGTAGTTTTACCGGAGTTTTTAGGTCCTATCACTCCAACAACTCTCAAAATATCACCGTTAATTAATATACAACTATCATCCTTCTAAATAAAAATTAATCATCAGTGGAGAGTTCATTAAATAGATTTTACAAATCTCTAAAAATTTATTATTTATTTTATTTTTATAATAATTAAAAAATAAAATTAAAATGTCTTTATCTCTCCACTTATTACTCTCTCCATAACTTCTGGAATTCTATCTAACCATTTTTTAGCAATATCCTTTGCTTTTGGTTCTATATCTTCTAAGTTATAACCCTCCTCAGTTATAACCTCTATATCCAAGATCTTCGGTTCATTTATTGGTCTTCCTATTTGACTAAGTATTCTAACGTGGCACTCCTTAACTCCCTCTATCTTAGCAACGTCATTGGCTATTATATTGGCAAGTATGTTGTATATTTTCCCAACATGGTTTACTGGATTCTTACCACTGGCTGCCTCCATACTCATAGGTCTAAATGGTGTTATTAGACCATTTGCCCTGTTACCCCTTCCAACTGATCCATCATCTCCCATCTCTGCGGAAGTTCCAGTTACAGTTAGATATACACTGTTATCACTATCTGCAGTGTTTATACATACCTCCACTTCGTAATCTCCTGCAATCTCCTTAGCCAACTTCTCCACTTTTTCCTTAACCTTTCTTTTTACCTCCCTGTACTCCTCAAGGGATTTTACATACCTGTCTATTACAGCCATGGCTATAGTTAAGGTGATTTTCTTTCCCTCCCTTAGACCCATAACCTTTATATCCTCTCCAACTGCAGGGATCTCTTCCTTTAACTCTTTACTGTTTAGGAATCTCTCCGTCTCTAAGACTAGTCTCTCTGTGGTGCTAAGTGGGGCGTATCCCACTCCGAAGGAGGTGTCGTTTGCCAGAGGAATCTCAGATTTCTTCCTCTCAAATACCTCAATTAGATCTGTAGAACCTTGTCCCATCCTACAGTCTACTATGACGTCTTTATCTACATCTATATTTCTCAGAGTCTTCTTTAGGTAGGATCTTGCGGCCTTAATGGCTACAGTTGCAGTGGGTAATTTAACGATCTCTCCTTTCTCCTTATCCAGTATCTGCATGGTAGCCCTTCCAGATATGAGGATGTAGATAGGGGCTACCATATGGCCTCCTCCAAACTTTGGATAGGCATGACCTCCAACAAGTTCCACCTGATCTGTGTTGTGGTGAAGTATGGTACCTACCTTCTCCCTGTACATTTTACAGAGTGCAGCACTTACACTTTCGGCTATACCGTCGCAGATACTGTCTGGATGACCTAAACCCTTTCTCTCTACGATCTCAATGTCTCTCTCCTCTACAGGAGTGATATCTAACTTCTTAACAACTATATTTGCCACGATATCACCAAAAACTTTTTGCTTTTATAAAAAATTATAAAAAGACTAACTTTTATAAATTAATTGTTGTATATGTGTTCTGGTATAATAAGGACTAATGATTGAATAATCGTATAAATTATTTAGTATATAAAAATAATATATAAAAATAAAAAATCTAGGGGTATAGTATGGAGAGTAAATTAAAGAGAGTAGAAGAAAGAGAAATCACCAAGGCAATTCTAAACACCTCCTTTAAGATGTGGAGAGATATACTAGAGGCAGATGTTGTAATCGTAGGTGGAGGACCCAGTGGGTTGACAGCATCGAAGTACTTAGCAGAAAATGGTGTTAAGGTTGTAGTTTTAGAGAGACATCTATCCTTTGGAGGAGGTATCTGGGGAGGAGGAATGGGATTCCCCTACATTACAGTACAGGAACCTGCCCATAAAATTTTAAAGGATTTCAATGTAAAGTTGGAAGAGGCAGGTGATGGATTGTACGTTGCCAACTCCGTTGAAGTTGCGGCAAAGTTAGGTTGCGGGGCTATAGATGGGGGAGCGAGAATCCTTACTGGCATCGTCGTTGAGGATGTCATCTTAAAGGAAAATAGGGTATCTGGGGTTGTAATAAACTCTTACGCCATTGAGAAGGCAGGGCTCCATATAGACCCCCTTACGATAGATGCCAAATATGTAGTAGATGCAACTGGACATGAGGCTTCAGTTTCAAATATCCTTGCAAGAAAGAATAAGGAGTTAAGATTGGAGATTCCAGGAGAGAGGTCTCTATGGGCGGAAAAGGGAGAAAACTCATTACTAAGAAATACTAGAGAGATATTCCCAGGACTATATGTATGTGGTATGGCTGCAAATGCAGTCCATGGAGGGTACAGGATGGGAGCAGTCTTTGGAGGTATGTTCCTCTCTGGTAAAAAAGTTGCTAATCTGATCTTGGAGGAGTTGGAAAAGAATAAATAACTATTTATTTTTTATTTTTCTATTATATATTTAGATGTATTAAGATCTATTATAAAAAATTACAAAATCTATGTGAAGATGATGGAAAATATTAGAATTAGAAGGATGAAGGAAAATGATATCCCCCAGGTAATAAAGATAGAAGAAGATTCTTTTAAATATACATATCCACCACTGTTAATAATGCAGATACTGTCCTCCTTTCCAGAGGGATTTTTAGTTGCAGAGGATGAGAGAAACGAGAGGATAGTGGGCTATATTATGGGACTGATAGAGTGGGGACATGGACATATAATATCGATTGCAACCTCTAAAGAGTATAGAAAGAGGGGTATAGGCACTGCACTATTGAAGAAACTGGAAGATATTCTATTTAAAAAATACAACGTTGGGTATATAGCCTTAGAGGTGAGGTTTAACAACAGGGAGGCAAGGAGGTTCTACTATAAGAGGGGCTACAAGGATAAGAGACTACTACCAAGGTACTACGAAGATGGTACAGATGCTATTTTAATGGTAAAGAGGAACCCATATATTGAAGTAACCAACACTCCAGTTATTGTTAGTATGTGGTAGAGATGAGGAGAATAACAATATACTCCCCTAACTGTTATACCTACGGCGCCATGACTGTTGGAGGGGTGCTAAAAGAGAAATTTAAAGATAGGTATGATATAAAACTTGTTAGACATTTGGATAATAATACCCTAAACCTCTTTTTAAAATCTGATATTGTTATATTAAGTTTATACTCTACTTTACATATTTTAGACAATAAGTTAAAGGAAGTTATTGAATTTGTAAGAAAGCAAAGTAAAAAAAGAGATAAAAATATCAAAATTTACGTTGGAGGTCCTGTATCGGCATATCCGGAGGTAATTCTGGGAGAGATGAAAGTAGATGGGGTAATATTGGGGGAGGGGGAGATCTCAACACCAAATGTGATAGAGGGAGATAGAGAAGGTTTAGCATATCTAGAAAATGGAGAGGTGGTAATAAATGAGTTAAAGGAAAAACCGGAGTTGATTTCGAAACCCCTTATACCGAAGGATATAGGCAATCAAAACATTAGGGGGGCGAATGTATATATAGAAACCCATAGAGGATGCTTAGGTAACTGTACCTTCTGTCAAGTTCCAAGGTTCTTTGGGAGGAGGATAAGAAGTAAGCCCTTAGAACTTGTATTGGAGGAGGTAAAGGAGTTTAAAAGGAAAGGTGCTAAGAGGATAGCAGTTAGTGGAGGTACAGGGAGTCTTTACAACTTCAAGAAGGATGTAAATAAGAGTGCATTTATTGAACTCCTCGAAGGTATAGGGAATATTGTTGGAAGTAAGAATCTCTCTGTACCTGATATGAGGGTGGATTACGTTGATGAGGATATCCTAGATGCTATAAAGAGATACACCATCGGTTGGGTATTTTACGGTATAGAGAGTGGAAGTGACAGGATACTGAAATCCATGAGGAAGGGAACTAATAGAGAGAAGAACCTATACGCTATACAACTGGCAAAAGAAAATGATGTAAAGGTGGGAGGTAGTTTCATAGTAGGTTACCCTGGGGAGAGGGAGATTGACTATCTACTAACTAAAGATTTTATAGTAGAGGCTGAGTTAGACGATGTCTTCGTATCCATCGCTGAACCTATACCTAAAACAGAGTTGTGCAACTTAGTACTTAAAACTCCCCTTGAGGAGAATCTAACATTTAAACCTCATATGGGAGGTTATAGACGTTTTAATCTAACAGAGAGTGAGGCGAGATGTTTAGATCTTATGCTTCATGGTGAGCAGTGGAAACCTAAGCCCTCTGTTATTACAAAGAAGAAGTTTTTACTGTATTTAAATGAAACTAAGAGACAGGGAGAAGATATAAGGAATATTACAAGGTTGATATTTAGGTATAGGAATTGTTTGATGTAATTATTAATAAAAAATTATATAAGGATAAACTACAGAAGGTACTTCGTAATATTGGTTTTTGATAAAAACCAACTAGAGTAAAAATAATAAGTAAAAATAAAAAACTCTATTTTAATTTACATACAATATTTTATTAAAGAATTATTTTTAACTCTTATCAAAAAAATAATTTAAAACTTAAAAAAATAGATACTAAGAAAATAAGAATATTTTATTAAAGAAGATTTGCTCCACTCCTTTAATATTTCATAGATATTTAAAGAAGAATGTCATTTGTTTATAATCATTTCATAAGTGTTTAAGATTTTTATCTAATTTCAATAATCTTTATTTTATTGTAATTATTATAATAATTATTTGATAAAAGATTTATTTTTTAATGAGATAAGAGCAATACAATAATAAAATAGTTAAATATATCAAATTAAACTTCGTATTTGGGAAGGTTATGATAGATAGAAAAGTTCTATTTCGAGGTAAATTTCTAATAAAGGTTTTAGCCCTCATTATAATTCTTTACTACTTAGGTATTAAGTTAAACATATATGAGTACCTCTCTTTCTTAGAGATGTATATCAACGAGATAATTATAAGTGTAGTCTTGATACTTGGCACCTTGATATTTTTAGATATCTCCCTTGAGTTAATAAAGGAATTCTTTGAAAAGAGAGGAGAGTTGAGGGATTATCCAATTTTCGCATCAGTTTTTAAATATACAACATGGTTTGTTGCTGGGTTAATTGGGCTCTCACTTATCTACAACGACATAGGTTCCCTTTTAATGTCCCTTGGTATTATAGGTGCAGCCCTTACCTTTGCACTACAGAGACCTATTATGAACTTTGCAGGATGGATAAATATAGTTATAACTCGGCCCTTCAAGATAAACGACAGGGTATATATAAAGGACATAGGGATGGGAGATGTATACAAAATTGACACCATGCATATATATCTGAGGGAAGTTGTAGGAGAACCTACTGGAAGAACCCTTATAATACCAAACGCCTACGTACTAACCAACTCCATAACAAACTATACCAGAGGATCTCCATATATCTGGGATAACGTAAAGGTAGTAGTTACCTACGAGAGCGACTTTGAGAAGGCGAAGAAGTTGGTTTTAGAAGCCTGTGAGGAGGTAGTTGGAGATCTTATGAAGGAGTTGGCAGAGATCTGGAGAAATAAACCTAGGCCCTTCACAAATGCAAAAGTCTACGATAGGCCTATTCTCAGAGTAAATTTTTTAGAGAGAGGTATTGAGTTGAAGGTTAGATACTTAGTAAATGCCTTCGAATGGGCAGAGGTAAAGACCAAGATCTTAAGTAAGATAATCGAGAAGATCAGGAAAGAAAAGGATGTAGAGATAGCCTACCCACATATGGAAGTTATATACAGACCTAAGTCAGAAAAAAGAGAGTGGAGAGGATCGTCTTTTGAGAACGATAACGATTAAAAATTTTAAATAGTGAAAAAGAAAAAAAATATTCCTAATAATTTAATATATATTTAAATTTAAAAAGATATCAGGGTATTTTTTCTCTCTTCCTAGTGTCAAGAACTTCCGAGATTAAGATGTTTTAAAATAAATTTTTTAATTTTAAAATCTTAATTCTAATTATAATATCATAATAATTAAACAATAATAATTAAATAAATTAAATAAATGAGAATATGAAAATTAGTAACCAACAGCCCTGATAGAAGGATTTATTCCAACTTCCATAAAGTTTAAAGACATTCCAAAATAGCATTTAAAATCTCTTTAATCTGTCTCTGAATACTTGTTTAAGATCTCGAAGAAAATTAGAATAAAGATTAGGATTTTCTCTAATTTTTATTTTAATCTGTTATTTTAATTTAATTAATTATTTTTACTAGATTCTCAAGAGATTATTATAATACAGTCTTTATTTAATAACTACAATTCCTTAGAGCCTCTCTTACCAACTTAATACCTCTCTCTAGGAGATCCTTTGCAATAGTGCTGCTCTTACCCTCAACCCTTATCCTTATACATGGTTCAGTTCCAGAGGGCCTTATAAGTACCCATCCATCTTCTAAGTTAAACCTAGCTCCATCTACAGTCTCAGGAGTTTTTTGGAATACCTTCTCTCCGTACTCTATCACATACTTCATAACAGAGGATTTCTTACTCTCTTCACAGGGTATTTTTTCCCTTAGATTTACATAGGAGGGCACATCATCTAATAGGTTGCACAGTTTATTGTCGAAGTACTCCATCATCTCCAAAACCCTTAAACCAGATAGTATTCCATCTGGAGTTAGATGTACATCTCCATGGATCCAGGTACCAGAGGGCTCTCCTCCAAAGAGGGCGTTGTACTTAGACAGTGCCTGGGAGACTGCCACATCTCCAACCTTGGTTCTAACAACTTTAACTTTATCTCCTAGGTATTCATCTAGGGACATAGAGGCATCCACTGTAGTTATTACTACATTACATCCTGTTTTTTCCACTATATATTTAGAGAACACTGCAAGTAATTTGTCAAAATCTGCCATCCTTCCTCTCTCATCTATAGCCACCATCCTGTCTCCATCTCCATCATGGGCTATCCCTATGTAATCTCCTCCTCCTTCATTCAACCCTTTAACCACCCTCATAGTGTTCTGAAGGTTCGCCCCATTTGGTTCAGGCATTCTACCTATAAATCTTCCATCTATATGGGCATTTAGGGAAATGACATGGGATCCAACATCTGTAAATAGATAGGGAGATACTACAGAACTTGCTGCATTGGCACAGTCTACAACAACATGGAACTCCCTACTTATAGATAGATGTTTAAGAATATGTTCCCTATATTTCCTCAGTGCATTCTCATCTCTCAATACCTCTCCAACAGATTTCCAATCTGCCCTTTTAAAGTTGTTCTTAAATATTATCTCCTCGATCTCCTTCTCTTCCTCAGGACTGTAGGAAGTACCATCCCTTTTGAAAAGTTTTATACCGTTGTACTCTGGAGGGTTATGAGAGGCAGTTATCATAATACCTACGTCATGGTTCCTTGTAGAAAAACCTAATGTTGGGGTAGGTGCAATACCTATATCTGTTACTGTGGATCCTCCACTTAAGAGTCCTGATATTAGGGCACTCTTTATCATCTCCCCAGTAGTTCTGTTATCTCTGGCGACAACTACATCTTTCACCTTTTGAGATATAGCAAGACCTACCTTATAGGCAATCTTAGGATCTAGGTCCTTCATCCTTATACCTGAAGTTCCAAAGAGTTTCATGGTATCAACCTCAATTTCTACTAAATCATTATAATATAATATAGTTTTTATTTTAATGATAATGAGATTTTTATATATCTATAGTTCAACGGTGAGACAGTGATCCTTGGAATGGATATAGGAGGAGCAAATACAAAGATAACTGAGTTAGAGGGAGGGTATTACAGGATACATCACATATACTTCCCAATGTGGAAGGAACATAAAAAACTTGTAGAGCTTCTAAGGAAGTATAACAGGGAAGATGTGGAAAAGGTTGGTATAGTTATGACGGCTGAACTTGTTGATGCATACAAAAGTAAGAGGGAAGGGGTGGAGGATATACTAAATGCTGTGGAGAGGGCTTTTCCTGAAAAAGATATCTACGTTTTTGATGTAGATGGAAACTTTTTAGAGATAGACGTTGCCAAGAGGAACTATAATAAAGTCTCTGCCTCAAATTGGACTGCCACTGCCTACTTTGTGATAAAGAATATCTGCGACAACTGTATACTTGTAGATATGGGCTCTACAACAACAGATATTATACCTATAAAAAATGGAGAGATACTAACTGAAAAGACAGATCTAAAGAGACTGATGAATAACCAGTTGGTGTATGTGGGGGCACTTAGGACACCACTTTCCTTCCTAACTAGTACTGTAATCTTTAGAGATCGTGAAACTAATATATCTTCGGAGTATTTCTCCATAACTGGAGATATAAACTTTATACTTAATAAGATAGAGAGGGAGGATTACACCTGTGATACACCAGACGGTGCTCCAGTGGACAGGGAGAGTTGTATGAGGAGGGTGGCTAGGATTCTCTGTAGTGATTTAGAGGAGGTGGACGAGGAGGAGATCTTGGATATATCCTATCAACTCTATAAAAAACTCCTAGATATGATTAGGTACAATGTAGATTCTATCTCTGAGAGATATAATATTAAAGACGTTGTAATTACAGGTCTTGGAGAGAGGATACTAAAGGAGGCTTTAGAGGGTTATAATATTGTTTCTATAGGAGAGAAGTACGGAAAAGAGGTATCTCTAAGTACTCCTAGTTTTGCAGTGGCTAAGTTGTTAGAGGATTATCAAAAGTGAAACTATGGGATACAGTAAAAGGAAGATAAAAAAGATAAAGAAGATAGCCCTGGAGAGAATAGATATTCTTATGAACCTCGCTGAAGAGGCCTACAGGAAGGGACGACTGGACAGAATGAGGAGGTATATAGAACTAAGTAGAAGGATTGCAATGAAGGTAAGGGTGCGTTTTCCAAAGAAGTGGAAGAGAAGAATATGTAAGAAGTGTCTTACAATACTCATCTACGGTGAAAACTGTAAGGTTAGGACAGTGAGTGATAAGAACTGCCCTCATGTATCTATAAAGTGTTTGAACTGTGGCAACGTTATTAAGATCCCTATGGTAAGGGAGAAAAAGTTAAAAAGAAGACTTAAAAGAATGGTTAAAAGTGATGGCAATACAAAGGATATTGAAAGGAAATAATTTTATTTAGACTATTACTACAATTCCTATCATAAAAATACTAATAAAAAAAATAAAAAATAAAAGAAGAGATTTTAAAAAACAGAAGTACTGTCAATAATATTTTGAAAGATAGATTAAAAATTTTTTATAATTATTTTTTATTTTTTAATTATCTCTCTTAAGGTATATAGTCTCAGTTGGGAATGCCATCTCGATACCTTCTCTGTCAAAGGCCTCCTTGATCTTAAGATTTATCTCATCTATGGTATTTAGATAGTAATCAAATCCAAAGTTTCTTATGAAGTATTCAACTCTGATATCTAAAGAGTATGTGTTAAACTTATAGAAAGTTATCCTTATTGGAGGTAATGTACCAGGATGTGCCTCTATTATTTCCTTAATGATCTCCTTGGCCCTCTTTATCTTCTCTACAGGTGTATCATAGGTTAATCCAATATATACAAGTACCCTCCTCTTCCTCATCTCAGAGAAATTTTCAATGTTCGCATTTACAAGGGAGGTGTTAGGGACCACTATAAGGGAATCGTCGAAGGTTCTTATCTTTGTACTTCTCACCCCTATATCTTCAACTATCCCCTCTCCACCTTCAAACTTTATCCAGTCCTTTATCTTGAAGGGTTTATCTACAAATATGAGAATACCTGCTATAAAGTTTCTAATAGTATCCTGGGCTGCCAATGCAACTGCCAAACCTCCAATACCTAAACCTGCGAGAAGTGCTGTTATGTCATAACCTATTGTTTTTAAGGCAGTAAGTATTCCCAGTATCACAATTAGTATCTTTAACAACTTCTTAAGGGGAGATAACAACTGATCGTCGAATTTAGTCTCTGATTCCTCTACTATAGGTTGAATATAGTACTCTACTATATCGTCTAATAGATTCAGTGCAAACCATGTAAAACATAATATAACTACAACTTTGATAGAGTTATCTAACAGTATATGGAGATTGTATGGAAGTGTCAGAAACTTTAAACCAAAGTATATACATACCGTAAATATAAATATCGTCCCTGGAAATTCGGCGGCGTCTAAAAGGATATCGTCAAATTTGATCCTGGATTTGTTTACCAGATCTCTTAGATATCTCTTAATAATATATCTATATATCTTCGTCAATAGAACCCCAAGGATGATAAAGAGGACAAATACCAAATACTGATATAAGGTACTATGAAGAAATAGATTTGGGATTTCCATTTAAAATCCCTCAGTATAATATAGATTATAATTATTTAAATTAAAAAATTATTTTTTATTTAATAATAACTTTTTAAATATATTATGATCCTTTAATTTCAATAATCTAAGTATTCTTAATACGTCTGTTTTAGATATAATGCCTTTCAGTCTGTTGTTTTTATCCAGAACGTAAACCCTATCGTCATTACCTAATTTAAATATTATATCGTTTAAAGTAGCATCCTCTGGTACTGTTACAGGTTGTTTCATAATATCTTTTATAAGTATTTTGTCACTTACAGTGGTGATGTCGTTAAAGGATACAGTTCCCACAAGTTTTCCATCCTCTACAACTGGATAACCCATATATCTGTATTTGAATATCAGATATACCAAATCTTTAACAGTATCCTTGGGAGATACAGATACTATTCGAGGATTCATAATATCCTTTGCCTTTATCTTGTTGAAGATCTCCTCTGTAACCAGTGCGTGGTACTCTTGAGTTGCCCCGTAGTATATAAAGAGGGCTATGAGAATGAGAATGATATTAAAAGAAAGAATACCGAAGAGAAGGAGGAGAAAGGAGAAATACTGACCTACTACCGATGCTATCTTGGTGGCCTCTATATAATCCATCTTTGAGGCTAGAAGGGCTCTGAGTATTCTACCACCATCCATTGGAAAGGCTGGAAGGAGGTTAAAGGCTCCTAAAAAAATATTTAAAATACCTACAGTAGTAAGTAGGGGGTAGTTCATGCCCCCTATATTTAATATAGGACCTTTTATAAAATTTGAAAGGGATATTAAGATTATACCTAAAAGGATACTAACTATTGGACCTGCAATAGCTATTTTTAACTCCCCCCTCTTAGGAATCTTATCCATCATTGCCATGCCTCCAATGGGGAGGAGGAGTATTTTTTCTATATATACTCCATATCTTTTAGCCACATAGGAGTGGGCCAACTCATGTACTACTACAGATGCAAAGAGAAATATATAGAGTATGAGACCATCTAAACCCCAGAAGTAGTATACAAGTATGAGAAGTAGTATAAATGTTATATGAAGTTCTATAGGTATATTCATAACCTTGGCTATTCTAAATGACAGCATAATACCTCCTTCAATGTTTTATATCCAATCCTCTCCTTTTTAATTCTTCGTATATCTTTTCAGGGACCTCTGGGCACTTCAACAACTGAAGGGCTTTATCCTTATCTATCAATCCATACCTAACCATGGCACAGATTCTTCTAAATTCAAAACTATATCCATACTTCTTATAAAACTCCTTTATTGCAGGTGCAAGGACTAAACAGTTGGTGGTATATCCTCCCAACTTAGGATCCTTCCAAGGGAGTTCCTTTAAGATTTTGCGCCTCTCCTCATCTGTTAACTTATAACCTGCCAGTAGTCTTACAACAGTTATCCCTCCCTCTAACCTCTTAAGGGAGGAGGTTCCAAAGGGTAATTCATGGCCTGTAACTATTACATCGATATTTAGCATCTTTGCAACTCTCCATACTTCCCTCATTATACGTTCAGAGCATTTTCTACAGGGAGACTCCCCCCTTGAAATAGTATCTTTGAACAGTTCTGTAAAATCTCTATTTAGGACTATCCAGTCTACATTTAAATACCTTGTGATATTACGGCAGTTTTCAATGGCTTCATCTGAGATATAGTTGTTGTCTACTGTAACACATAGAGGATTTACCTTGAACTCTTTAACTAAAAGGTAAAGTGCTACAATGCTATCCTTTCCTCCAGAGAGGGCCATTATACAGTGGTATTTATTTTTCTTTTTTGTATTTTTTAGTATATCTTCTATCTCTTTTTTCATCTTTTGTGGGTCTCTAGGATATTTGATGGAGTAGTAGCATTCCATACAGATGTTTTTTCCCTGATAGTTTATTATCTTAGAAGTTTTACTGGTGTTGAGGCAGATTTCGCATTTTAATTCTTCTTCATTACTGATTTTTAGGGATCTACTATTTTCTTCCATAGTATCATAAACTTTATTTATATTTATTATTCCTAGTTTCTATTCAAATAATAAAATTAATAATATTGAATTATTCTTTTTTTACTTTTTAAAAATGTAAATAAATTTTATAATAATAATAAAAATAATATAAAAAAATAATTAGTAAAATACCCTACTTCCCATCAAAAGGATAATTTAGAGAATAATAAAAATAAACCCTAATTCCCATCAAAAAATCCTGATAAGGATAACAATAATTATAAAAATAAAAGTGTAAAAGGGAAGGTATAAAATCAGAATAAATAAAAGATAATCTCCTAGGGTGCTCTAAGATACTCTATGGAGTGGAGTAGATCCTTGCTAACAGGCTGGCTATTATTAATTTTTATTATAAAGTTTAAATATTTTCTCAGTCTTTTTATTATTCTTATTTTTATTATTTAAATCGTTACTTTGATGGGAACTAAGGTAATAAAAATAAAAATAATTACAAAAATAATAATATTTTAAAATAAAAACCTCTATCACCCCAGATACAAAAAATTTTAAAAATAATATTGAAGGAAAATGATCCTCTGAATACCTTCTAATACAAGGGATTCAGAATAGGATTTTCTATCTTATCTAAGGGTTCGGAAAGATCTTAGAGTATCTTATTTTTATAAAGATCTTAGAATATCAAATATTTTTATATTGATTATTTTCATTATGATTTTTATTATAATGATTATCATTATTCATTATTCTTTAACTACTATTTTGGTGGGAACTAAGATATTTAAATAATAAAAAATAGTTTATAGGTTGAATTAAAGAGTATAGAAACACTCTTTTGTATTTTATAACACCTTATAACTATTTTTCTCTCTAGAAACTCTTCTAAAAGGATAAATACAACTTAAATAACAAATTGGTATCTTAATACTAATTAATTCCTTAACTTATAAGATGGATATGGTGTTTTTATTCCTTTTACTATTTTATTTTTGAAATATCTATCTCAATAATTTTTCTCTATTGTACTCAAAAGCCCCCAACAACCCTACACATCCTGTAATCATAACATCTCCACCTGGATAGGCGTACCTTCCATACCTCTTAAACATCTCTCTATTTGGTCCTGTAATTAGTATCTCCTGAGGTTCAATCCCCTCTAACACTACAGCACCATGACCTCCATCTTCATATATATCTTCGTTTCTCAATGAGCCCTCTGCAAGTCTATCAACGATATCCTTTAACTTCTCAGGTGTGAGCATCCCAGTATGATGTTCAAATATGCCCTTTATCTTTCCATCTTTTATAGAAACTCCCAATGTATGACCGTTGCCAATATCTAAACCTATAAATTCTTCTATTCCTTCCTCTATAGCATAGTCCAATATACCACATATAGAGGCCATCTTACTGTCCATTACAAATCCCTTATAGTTGGACTCCCTCAAGGTTTCCAGTATACTTTTAAACCTTGAAAATATGCCTTCCTCCTCTACTATTATATACTCTAATGGGTTGGAAGATCTTCTCAGTTGTTCCCTGAAGTAGTTGAACCTTGTGATCCTATCACTTTGACCTTTGATATATCCATGATCCTGACATGCGACACCCACTATATCTGGCCTAAACTCCACCCCTATCTCCCTAAATATCTTTTTAAACATTTCAAAATCTAAATCCCTCAGTATTACATCTGGGCAGTCTACAGCATCTTTTAGTATTATTCCTCTCTTTGATACCTCCTCTAAGTCGTCTCTAACAGTCCTTGCACATCTTTTAGTCATTATAACCTTGTATCCTTTCTCTATATGTTGAAATATGGCTCTGTTAACAGGGCCCCCTCCCATTACTTTACCATCTATCTTTAGATCTTTCTCCATCTTCAGTATCTTATCTGCAATTATTCTTGTAGGCGATGGAAGTATCAATTTTATGGCGTTCTCAATGTTACTTTTCTCCATGTCCAAGTAGAGGATATCTTGGGTACCTTTACCAATGTCTATACACATTATGTTCATCATAAGGTTTCACCTTAATTGTTATATAACAATTATTTAAAATATTTTAAAAATTAACATATAATAAAGCAATAAAACCATTTAAAAATTAATTAGTGTGGTTATAATGAAAACAACAGAAACAATAAAAAGAAAGATACATTTTTATCAAGTATTATGGGTAAAAAATGATGATGAAAAGGTACAAAAAGATGGAAAATTTATTCAAACTATACTGAACAACATTACAAATCAGATAAAAAGTAAATTTAGAACTTTTTTAGAGGGACAGCAAGAAATAGATGAGAATATACTATATCTTGAACGCTATGAGAGTCCTAATTTTAATCCAGATAGACTATTATATCGCATATCTAAAATAAGAAACAAAAACTTACCACTTATTTTTGATATAAAAGATAAGATTACATCTCCACTAGATTTAGATAAATATCAGGGATTATTTGAACCATCTCATTTTGTAATATTTGAAGGAAAGATAATTGGAGCAGAATATAACCATTATGGAGTGAGAAATATAAACTCTAAGTTAATGAAACTCATCAATAATTATTTGAGACAGAACTCTATCGAAGATATTAAAAGAGTCGAAATAAAGCCTATATTAAGAAAAGAAGTTTATGATATAATTGAAAAATTTGAAGAGATCAGGAGTATTAAAATTTCTATAGCTACAAACTATGCAAAACTATTAGCAAAAGAAGATCCCTTCAGTTATGGACAAATATTCTCTGCTGCTGAAATGGTAGATGATATGAAACTTCAAGTAATATTTTCTATAGGAAAAGGGAAAAAGGATGGAAGTCCTATAAAATTTGAAAAAATACTCATGTTAGTTAAAAAATTATTGTCAAGAGACGATAGTAGGAAAAACATTGATAGATTAGACATAAGAGGAAGATTAGGAGATAGTGAAAGTATAGAAACTATCAATATTTTAGAGGAATTGATGCTAACTGAAAAAAGAGTTCCAAAGTTAGATAATAGAACAAAAGCAGTAGATTCTGAATCGATGTACAGAGAAATAATAAACTCCTATTTAGCGTTAAAGAAAGAACTTGAGGAATATATTAAACCCTGTTAGATATATAAAAGAAGTGATTTATTATGAATATTTTCAAAGTAAAAGAACTTAAAAATGATTTTATTATAAGTACCATAGTTAGTATAATATTTTTTATTATAATCTATTATTTTAATTTACACTTTATCTTTCACAATATATATGATAGTTTAGAGGTTATAATAACAATCAGTATTACAATAACAGGTTTTCTTATAACTTCTTTAACGATTCTTTTAGTTTTTCCAGAGAATAGCAGAATAAAATTTATAAAGAACCATAAAGGGTATAAGTATATTTTTTATGCTTTTATTCTCTCAATAATGCTTTATATCGTCGTATCAATAATAAGTTTTATTTTAAAAATACTGATATTTTTTAGATCATATTACTTCCTATTTTTATTAATTGTCATCTTCATCTGGGCTATTGTGTCCTTATTCCGCTGTATATGGCTACTTAAAAAGATGATTGATATTCTATAATTTGGAAAATACTTAAAAACTTCATTGTGATTTATTACACACAGATACAAAAAGTATATATAGAACTTCAAATACACAAAACTAGGAAACTATAAAAAAGGTGATAACGTGGCTGTAGAATCTAAGGAGGTTGAACTGGAGAACACCTTAGTATTTGAAACCTTAGGAAATCCAGAGAAGGAGAGAGAATTTAAATTAAAGTCTTTGAAGAAGTGGGGTTTTGACTTGATATTTGGAAAGATAGATGGTAGAGAGACCTACTTCACAGCGGAGTTGGAGGAAAAGAAGGCTGGAGACAAATTCTCCAGAGAGGGTAAAGAGTACGAGGTAATAGAGGTACTGGAAGAACTACCTAAGAATGTGGAGTTGTACGCCCATATAGAGATGGAGATGGGAAGGGCCTATATAGTATGTGAGTTAAGGGACGAGGATGGAGTAAATACCGAGGTGCTGAGGGTTCCTGCAGCCTCTCTACTCTATGCATTCTTTAAGAAGAACAAATTAGGAAATCTATTAAAGGCCGTAAGAAATGTTGGAATAAGTATTGAATTCTCCCAACAGAACGGTGTAGGTGGAAAACCACTTTCATACCAGGAGTTACCTAACACACCTAGGAGATTTATTAGAAGTGTCAGGAAGGTTGAAAAGGAGACAGGATTTGGTAGATTGTCTATTGCATACTATGGAGAGACTAAAGATGGAGAACCAAGATTCTGGTACAGTTGGCTACTTCCTACAATAGCCCTATTCGATCTCACAATTGCAAAGAAGGTCAATCAAACCCTTGGTATATTAAAAGTAGATTAAGGTGATAGTAATGATATATGGGATACTGTTAAACATACCTGAAAAACATGCACCTAAGTACGAAGATATTATAAGGAGGATCATTGGCGAAGGTATTGCAAGGGGAGATATACTATCATTTACAGAGGGTAGATACAAAGGAGACGTTGCATTTGTAATGCTTGCAAGATCTAGAAGGGCCGTAGAGAAGGTGTATGAACAGTTGAAGGAACACCCTATATATGTAAAGATCATTGAGATAGAAGGTAAGGAGTAATTACTCTAAACTATGATTTTCATTAAAATAAACTGTTGTGAACAAAATTAATTATAACAACTAATCGAAGAGATTTTAAATAAAAAACAATAATTATAATAAAAATAGTTAGAATTGAAAAATAGAGAATCTTAACCTTACCTCTTAATGGGTTTTATACTCTTTTATTTTTTATTTTTATAATAAATATTATAAAAATTAAATAAAGATCCACTCTATTTTATTTGACATCTCTGATAAAAACTAAGATTTTACTCTACTATTATACTTTTATTTTTATATCTAACAACCACTTTATCCCTTATTTTTTCTCCTCCTATCTCTACCTCTTTCACAATCCTACCTATAACGTAGGCGGGAATATGGTATTTCTCTGCAATCTCTATAACCTTCTCACTATCTTTTTTATCTACTATCACACAGAAACCTATACCCATGTTGAAGGTTCTAAACATCTCCTCATCTGGGACGTTTCCTATCCTTTGGATCTCCTTGAATACAGGATGGGGCTCAGGTAGGTTATCTATGAGATAGACAACATCTTTTTTTAATCTCCTCAACTTTCTAAATCCTCCCCCTGTAATATGGGCTAGTCCCTTAACCTTCACCTTTTCTATCATCTCCAATACTGGTTTTACGTATATCCTCGTAGGTGTCAATAACTCCTCTCCAACAGTTTTACCATGTGGTAGTTTATGGTGGATATCCATACCTCCAATTTCAAAGAACACCTTCCTAGCCAGGGACAACCCGTTACTGTGTATCCCACTACTTCTAAGACCTACTATAACATCTCCCTCCTTAATATCCCTTCCAGTTATTACCTTATCCTTTCTCACAACTGCTAAAACTGTTCCTGCAATGTCTATTCCCTTTACAATATCTGGAAGTGTGGCAGTTTCTCCTCCAATGAGACTTATATTCGCCTCCTTCAACCCCTCATTTAATCCCTTACCTATCTGTCTCGCTATCTCTTCATCTATATCCTCAACTGCTATATAGTCCACAAGTGCAACAGGTTCCGCCCCTATAGAGATGGCGTCGTTGACGTTCATAGCTATCATATCTATAGGTACAGTGTCGTATCTATTGGCCATTTTTGCAACAACCATCTTACTTCCAACTCCATCTGTACAGAGCACAAGATAGTAATCTCCAAATTCAATGGCACCTGCATAGTGTCCTATAAGTTCTTCACAGGGTTTGAACCTATCTGTTCTCTTGAAGGTTATCTGGGATATTAACGCTCTTATAATCCTATCCTCTTTGTATATATCTACTCCAGCATCTCTATAGGTTACCATACTTCTCACTGTTTTGATTGTTATAAAAATAGGTTTATAGTCGCTATATTAAAAATATATTACTGTTGTTCTGAACTTTGTAGTTGGGATTATAATAGTTAGGTAGTTTAGTACTTTTTTAGTTAGAGGGAATGATAAATTAGATTTAAAAAAGATTAAAATTAATATTAAAAATATTTAAAATAAAAATTAATAAATTTTAAAAAGAGGTTAAAAAATTTCTAAGAAAAAGGATTAATAAAAATAAACCCTGCTTCTCTGATAAAGGTTGTAATCAGGGAATAGAGACACTATATTTTACTTTTCACATATTATTATTTTTTTAACTAAGTATAGGTTTTAGTATTTTTATTTTTTGATTTTAATTACTCTTATTATATTTTTATTATTTTTTAGTCAGAATCCTCGATAGTTGTAGTTATTTTAATTTATTTTGTTCATGCAGTATAAATTATAATTATTAAAATTAAAATAAATTTTTATTTATAGGACTTTCCTATTACCTCAAATTCAGAACCTCCATCTCTATTTTATCCCCATCTATAAGAGCAGTTGCACAACATACTGGATGTTCAAACTCCTTATATTCGAGAATATATTTACAGATTTCCCTTGGTGTCTCTCCTACTACAGGTATCTTCTGATCCTCTGAAATACTACAAACTCCATATGTACCTAAGTAGTATCCTATTCCATCTTTTAGAGGAACTTCACACACTCGTATATCTCTATCTGAAACGTATCCCAGGTATCCACCCTCTCTATATAAAATCCCTGCTATTCTGGGAGTTTTATACTCATCCTTCTCGTAATCCATTGTAGCAAGAGGATATATGAGGGCATCCCTCACTGGAAATCCCATCTCTATCTTATCCCCTATAACATCGGTATGGGAGCCATTAGTTGCAACTACATAGTTCCCTATAACCTTTAGGGCATTGTACATAATATAGGGATTTTTGAGGATGTCCTCTATACTCTCCGGTACTATAGTAACTGTATTATTCTTTAATACTGCCCTCCTATTTGGAAAACTTCTACTGGATACTCTGTAGGAGATAAATGGTTTCCCGTTCTCTGTCTTTCCCATAACTAAAAATCTACCTATGTAGATAGTATCACCTCAAGTACTTAGTAGGATCTTCAATACCTGCCTCCTTAAATGCCCTCTTCCTTCTGACGCAACTCTCACAGGTTCCACAGTGTAGGAAATCCTCTCCGTTGTCATGGTAGCAGGAATAACTGTACTTTAGAACCTCCACCCCAAGTTTCTCCTCAAGTTCCCTACCATATTTTACGATTTCAGTTTTATCTAAGTTGTAGAGTGGTGCTACCAGTTTAACTTCCCTTATTGTACCGTACTCCAAGAGACTGTTAAATCTATCTACAAACTCTAAGGTGTTATCTGGAAATGTAGTGCCCTCCTCTTTATTCAATCCTGTATATACTTCACCCCCTCCAAGGGACTCTGCAAAACTGGAGGCTATCGAGAACATGACTATATTACGTCCAGGCACCCATACAGATCTCATAGTTTCTCTGGTTTTTTCCAAGTTATCTAGATCTTCCTCATTTAATTTGGGAACAGTTTTATCCCGCTCTGTTAAAGCACTTCCTCCAAACTCCCTCAGGAAGGGAAGTTTAATTACTTTATGCTTTGCACCTAATACCTCTGATATCTTTCTTGCAGAGTTTATCTCCCTAAGTACTGCCCTCTGCCCATAATCGAAGGTTATAGTATATATATCGTCATCCTTTGATTTTGCTACTAAGGTGGCTACTGTAGAGTCTAAACCTCCACTTAAGACACATACCTTGACCATGATTACCCTCCATAATAGTATAGTCTAGTTTGATTCATCAATCCTATATCGATATAATTAAATTTAAATTAAAATAATATATTGATACCCTAGTTCCCACCAAAGTGATTATATAAAAAATAATAATAAAATAAGAATATTAATAATATTTACCTCTATCAGAATTTTATTCATTTTATTATTTCTCTTAGAAACTTTTATTATTTTTTTTATTATAATAATCATTTTTATTATTATTCTTCTAACACAATCTTGATGGGAACTGGGGTTATATTGATAATAATAAAAATAATAAAAAAGAAGAGTTATTTATATGCATCTTAAGGAAGCGATTTTACTTCCTCTTTTAGGTATTCATTCTTTTTTAACCAATTAATTAATTCGTCAAAGAGTGTATAGGCGAAGGTACTCTACCACCTCTCTTTATAAACTCCTCGGAAGAATATTCATTTACAGCCATTATAGGTGCCCTACCTAACAACCCACCGTAATCTACGTAGTCACCAACGTCCTTACCTGGTACAGGTATTATTCTAACTGCAGTAGTCTTTTTATTTATCACGCCTATTGCCATCTCATCTGCTATTATTGCAGATATTGTAGAGGCAGGTGTCTTCCCAGGTATTGCTATCATATCCAGTCCCACTGAACATACAGAGGTCATAGCTTCCAACTTCTCCAAACTCAACGCCCCCTCCTCTACAGCCCTTATCATACCTGCATCTTCACTTACTGGAATAAAGGAACCACTTAAACCTCCAACATAACTTGCCGCCATGGCACCCCCCTTCTTAACTGCATCGTTTAATATTGCAAGTGCCGCAGTACTCCCATGGGCTCCACATCTCTCTAACCCCATAGCCTCTAATATGTTTGCCACACTGTCTCCCCTTGCAGGTGTTGGAGCGAGGGAGAGATCTACAATTCCAAAGGGAACATTTAACTCCTTGGATACCTCCCTACCTATAAGTTCTCCGACTCTCGTTATCTTAAAGGCAGTTTTTTTAATCTCGTTGTATAAGGTGCCTATATCTTTCCCTTTCAACTTCTCGACAACAGCCCTTACAACTCCAGGTCCCGACACCCCTACGTTTATCACCACATCCCCCTCTCCAACTCCATGGAAGGCACCTGCCATAAAGGGATTGTCCTCAGGTGCATTTGCAAATACCACCAACTTGGCACATCCGATGGCCTTCTCTGTCCTCTCTGCAGTCTCCTTTATGATCTCCCCCATCCTCTTTATGGCGGTCATGTTTATTCCACTTTTAGTACTTGCAACATTCACCGAGGAACATACTCTCTTAGTCTTACTCATCATATGAGGTATAGAGTCTATAAGTATTCCCTCCTCCCAGGTTGTATCCTTATGAACAAGTGCAGAGTATCCCCCGATGAAATCCACCCCTATATCCTTGGCAGCCCTGTCTAAGGTTTCCCCTACCTTTACACACTCTTTAATAGCCTCCTCCCTATCCATTCCCTTTATAGCACCTCCCACTACTATACTGATGGGAGTAACTGCAACCCTCTTTGTAACTATTGGGATACCGTACTTCTTTGATACCCTCTCAGATACACTTACAAGATCTTTAGCCTTTGATACTATTTTCTCGTATATATTTTCTCTCAATCTATCTATATCCTCGGAGACACAGTCCCTCAGATTTATACCCATTGTAACTGCTCTAATGTCTAAATTCTCGTACTCTATCATCCTAATAGTTTCAAGTATCTCCTCTGGAACGTACATCCTATCCCTCAAATCATTTTATTTATATTCTTTAAATATAAGAGACGGTGTTACAGATCTCTGTTCACTATACTTGGAGTTCTTTCTATCACAGTAGCCAATATTTACAGGAGAGGTGGTCTTTGAGAATATCAACTGCCCTATTCTCTGCCCCTTGTAGAGAATAACAGGTTTATCGTATGCAACTATCTCTAAGGTTATCCTTCCCCTAAACCCTGCGTCTATCCATCCAGCAGTTTGATGGGACTGTAAAAATACCCTACCAAAGGAACTCCTCCCCTGATATTGTGCACATATGTTATTTGAAAGTTTTATATACTCTGTAGTAGTACCCAGTATCCCCCTGTTTACCACTACATCTACGTTGTATTTCTCTTTGTAGTACTCTATTTTATCTTCATCTAACCTATGACATAGGGGACATACCATTATAGCCCTTTTTATCTTAAATTTTTCATGATCCAGTTCTCTTCTTAGGTCGTAGACTTCGTCCTTATATACGATAAACTCATCTCCAAGGGTAACATCGTAGGAGCAAGGTCCAAGGAAATCTGGATTAAAAGGTTCTATAGATATCTCTCCCAACTCCATATAGTGGAGAATGTCTCTGTCACTTAGTATCATAACTTCCACCAATAAGAGATTACTTGTACTGTAAAAATGATAGTTAAATTAAATTATTTCACTATTAAAATTATTATGGTTATATGCTGTATCTCTTAGTTCTCATTAGAATTAAAAAAGATAATAAAGTAATAATTTTATAAAATATTATAACAATTAAATAAAAAATAACAAAGAAGTGTTTAAAATAAAAAACCTCTACCTACCTTATTTAAATGTTAAATACTGAAATATATGGATATTCTACTCTACCTCTAAATTTTCTACATACCGAGTATGCAACTGTTGGTTATCTTTATCAAAAAAAGAACTTCCCAATCCTATTCCCAGTATCCAAAAAATTATAATATAACCTTAGTCCCTACCAAGTAGTGATTAAAAGAACTATGAAAAAATGAAAAATAATAATAATTGTTATAATAATAAAAATCATGATTAAAATAATCAGTATAAAACTATATAAAAACTATTAAACATTCTAGGATCTTTCTGAACACTTAGGTAAGATAGGAGATCTTACTCTGATATTCACTACTAGAAGGTTTACAGAGGATCATTCTCCTTCAATCTTCTTTTTAAAATTTTTTCTACATCTGGGATAATAGAAGTTTCTGTTTTTTAAATATTTTCTTTAATCTTTAATTTTATTATTTTTATAATAATTTTTATTTTTATTATTCTCTAAATTATCCTTTTGATGGGAAGTAGGGTTATAATATAAATTTAAATATCCCTATGAGTTTCTTATTTACTATTTTAATGAGAACTAAAATATAACAATATTAAATTTAAACCTATAGCTTAAATAACTACTCATCATGAGAATAAAAAATTTATAATAATAAAAAAATTTTAACCTTAGTTCCCACCAAGTAGTGATTAAAAGAATAATGAAAACAATCAATATAAAAACTATTAAATATTCTAGGATCTTTTTAATCACTTAGTTAAGATAGAAAACCTTACTCTGATATCCAATTATATTGGAAGGTATACAGAGAACCATTCCCTTCCAATCTTCTTTTTAAAATTTTATATCTGAGATTATAGAAGTTTTTATTTTAAACATTATTCTTTATTTTTTATTTTTATTATTAATTTTTATAATTATTTTAATTATTCTTTAAACTATCCTTTTGATGGGAACTAGGGTAAAAATTTTAATAAAAATAGTTAAAATCACAAAAAATAGTTAAATAACAGTTAAGTTAAGTATATTGAAAAAGAACTATCTTCTTATTTTTTTTAGAATTACCTAGACAGTTAAAATATTTTATTTTTATTATATTCTACAAAAAAGTTGCTATTTTCTAACTACAACCTTCTTTCTTTCCGACGGTATAACTTTTATCTTTGCATCAGGGTAATCTCTGTAAAGAGTTTTTCCTTCAAACAACCTATCTAGAAATATAGCAAGGGCTGCGATCTCTGAATGGGGCTGATTACCTATAGAAATGTTGTAATCTGCTAACTCATAGATCTCCTTTGGTACCTTTTCTCCTCCAACTACCACTAAAATATCCTTTCCCTCTTTAAGAAGCTCTCTTATAGTGTCTATTCTCTCATTTACACTTTCACCGTACATAGTTAGATGTATTACAATCCCTCTCTTTTTAAAACTTCTTACATACCCTTTCCAAGATTCAACTACCTCAAATTTAAAATTACCACCCCAGTTTTCCACAACCTTACTTATACTCTCCTTTACATGGTCGTCCTCCGAGGTAAATAGGATCTTATCTGCCCCCAATGCCCTAGCAGTTAATGCCACATGGGTGGATGTTCTCCTGTCCCTTTCCCCTCTATGCCCTAACCTTAACACCTCTACAACCATTGGAATACACCTTGATATAAAAAATTAACAAAAAAATAAATAATAAAAAAAGGTAATTATAGATTATCTAGCTGTTCTATAGTGGTTGGATCTATTAGAATTAGTATATTACAGTTTATAGGATATTTTCCTAAAATGTGTATTTTATTATCAAAAATTAGGGCTATATCTATTTGTTCTGCCATTTCTACGACTAATGACTCAACCACTGAAAACCCACTGTCTTTAATAAATTCAGGTGTTGTTATATTTATCTCACTCTTGAGGGCATTTGCAAAAACATTTAAAAAAGAGGCTACAACTATATTTGCTACTTCATTCATTACAGAAACTTCCATCTCTTTGTAATCAGGTAGTTCAGATTTATTCACTAAACTGTCCCATAGTATATCTATAAGTAACATCTTCTCCAACTTTACAGCATCCTCTTCAGGAAGTAACATCAAGGATTTACCACTAAGTATACCCTCAAAATCAATACGAACAACTTTGTATACCCTGTCATCAAACTGCTCAACGAGAAACTCCAAGGGAGTGAATCTTACACCTAAAAATTGGACATCTGTTGTTTCTCCTGTCAATTCTGTGAAGGATTTGGCAATATTCTCTGAGGCTTCTCTACCAATATTTATAAGTTTTCTCATAGATTCTAAAATTCCCATACTCTCCCTCGATAGTACCGGAGAATTTATATCTTTTGGAACAGAGTATTCAGAGAATCTGGAGGCATTATTATTAAAACTTCAAAACCAGAACCTATTCCCTGGGAGTATAACTTAGACTTGAAGGTTAGAATTATGTCGTTGTCGCCAGTATTATGATCTTTAAAAATCTTCTCTATGATCTCCCTTTCCGATCCTTTGATAAAGAATGGAGGAGACATAGTTAATGACGTCTTCATAAAATTAGCTAAGGTATCCACATAGGCAGATATTATTAAATTACATGCCTCATTTATTGCAGAGATTTTCATATCATCGAGAACATTATCATCACTACCATCATCCATACCAATCTCTGCCAACATAGATTTTGAAAGTTTTAGTGCAGACTCTTCAGAGAATATTAAAATTCCTACTCCTTCAATTTCACCACTAAAGTTTATACCTGTAAATATCTTTTCTTCATCTTTTAACTCCTTTTTAATCTCATAAGGAGTGATAAGCATAACACTTACTACCCCTATCTCAACAGGGTTGCCAGTTAGATTTGTTATAAAATCAGCAGCCTTTTTAGCAGCACATTTACCGATTTTCTCAATTTTACCCAACCCCAAGAGATAAAAGTTTCTGACAAAATTAGATCTCTTATCATTATTTGAATTATTTTCACCCATTATTTCCTCGTTGATTATACTTTCCATTATAATTTCCCAAGATTTTGGTGAGATGAATACATTCCCTCTTTTCATATAAAACCCTATTAAAGATTTTTTAAATTTACATTAATTATATTATAAAAAATAGTAATATAAAAGTATCGTTCTTAATCTGGGAATAATTTGTTAAGTTGTTCCAAAATCTTTGGAGCCTGGAAAGGTTTTACAATGTACCCATCTGCACCTGCTTCGATGGCTTCGATCATCTTTTTTTCCTGATCTACAGAGGTACACATAACTATTTTTATGTCAGGGAATTCTTTTTTTATTCTCCTTGTAGCCTCTATACCGTCCATTTCTGGCATTACTATGTCCATAGTTATTAGATCAGGTTTTAACTCCCTAGCTTTTTCAATAGCCTCTTTTCCGTTTGATGCTTCACCTACTACTACGTATTTATTTGTAGATGAAAGGATCTTCTTTAAAATGTTTCTCATAAAGGCCGAGTCATCTACTACCAATGTACGTACAATTTTAGTCATTTTTTCACCTGATTTATTTTTATACCCTGATTAATTAATGTTCAGCAAATATATATTTTAAGAGGATTAGAAGTTAGATATAATATAATTGGTAATTGCCCTACCTTTTTCTGTTAATTCAGTTTCTTTTCTTATTCTTACTAATTTGAGGTATCCTTTATCAATTAATTTATCCAATATTCGTTCCACCTCATCAACATCTAATCCCATCACATTGGGCAATTCAAGGGAGGAGATACCTGTATATAATGCAGTTAGTATCTCCTGTTCTTCAGGTTCTAACTGTTCCACTTCACTCTTTATTTTATCTCCACTCCAAGTTTCAGATGCCAACTGAGATACTAGTTCATCCTCTGTTTTAGGAAGTAAATCTTTGACTAATTTTCCATATTTTGTTAACGTAGCGATGTATCTAAGGACAAACAATCTTTCCCTTTCAGGTATATAAAGATATGAAGTTACAGATTCACCACCTTTCAACTGTTTTATCTCCAATACAGTTAGTTCTTCATTTTCAACTGTTTTCTTTTCAAGTGAAATAGACTCTAAATTACTAAATAAATTATATACTTTTGGCTTTCCTCCAGAAGTCACTGCTACCGCTAGAACTAACTCATTAACTACTTTTAATCCTTTCTTTACAGGTCTTTGGGCAAATACTAACATACCATCTTCCCACTTTGCCGAGGGATCTACAGAACCTCCCTTAATTACCTCATACTGTACTTTAACCTCTTTTTTATTCAACAACACATAAAATACTTTTTTCAAAAAAGAATTTATTAGTGTTTTACCATAGAGAGAGGTTTCAGGGGCGAATCCTATAATATCCTTATCACTATCTGGCAACTGTATAGTTATAGAAGAGTAATACCTTATGTCATCTAATGTACTCTTTGCAATCTCTATAGCCCTTCTAGGTAATTCTGCACCTACATCTACCACATATTTTAATTCTGCTTCAATAGATTTATTTTCAAATTCAAATAAAATTCTATCAGTATATAAAGTTATTTTAATTTTGCTCCATTTGGTAAAAGGGTCTCTTAGAGTGTAGGGGTTTATTATAATTCCTTTACCTTCAAATTTTGCAACTTCTTTAGAAGAGGTCCTTGCCATGAAAACCACACTCTTTAATCTTTCATATAATTTTTAATATTATAATTCTTTAATACTAAGTATAATTTTAATCTTTATATAAATTTTTAGATTGATATTTAAACCTTTAGTATTTTTGGTGGTGTTATGGATCCATGGGATATAATGAAAAGTTCTCAAATAGCCTGTGTCCTCGAGGTCAGTAGTTTTAAACCTGGAAATGTACATAGATACAGGGATTTTTCAGATATAAAGTATCACCACTTTCTCACTTCAGGTATAGCCTTTGGTGATGTAATATATAAGGCTGCTCAGGATAGTAAAAATATTGGAAAATATATAAAGATGGCAGTTATTCAATCAAGGAGGTGGTCTCCTTCCAATGCCAACTTAGGAATAATCATGTTACATGTTCCCATTGCAATGGGTGCAGGAAATATAGATAACTTTGACAGTAGTAAATTGAGGAAAGAGATGATACGTCTATCGAAGAACACAACTGTAGAAGATAGTTTAAATGTTTACGATGCCATAAGTATAGCCATGCCAAATTTGAACCCTCCAAAAAGAGGTCCAGATGTTAAAGAAGAAGATGCCAAGAAGAGATTAATCGAGGAGAACATGACACTCTATCATGTATTTAAGATATCCTCTGAGTGGGATAATATATCTAAGGAGTGGACTGAAGGGTTTAAAATTTCATTTGAAGGCTATGAATTGTTGAAGAATTACTACCTGGAAGAGAGGGATATAAATTGGGCAATAACTAAGACGTATATTCATCTTCTATCTAAGTACCCTGATACTTTGATTGCAAGGAAGAATAACTTAGAGATATCTAAGGAGGTTTCCAAAATTGCAATGGAGATACGGAATAATGGATACAAAAAGGAAGATATTGAAAAATTTGATAGTTATCTATCGAAAGATGGAAATAGGTTAAACCCAGGTACTACTGCAGATATAGTTGCAGCCTCTTTAATGATCTTTCTCTTGGATAGAATAGATAGTAAGGATACAATACTCTGGTAGTACTTTTTACTATTTATAACACATTTAAATATATTGATATTGTAATCTATAAAAAATATCATTCACCACGTATTTTGGCCCCATAAGCCCCCGTACCTTTAGGTGTCCAGGTACTCCTATATCCCCTCGGGCGATTAGTACTAGCGGACTTAACACCTCGGGGGGAAACCCCTCGGTGCTTACATCCCTAGCCTATCAACCCCCTCTTCTAGGGGTGCCCTCGTCCCCAAAGGGAACGGCTGCCTATTTTCGGGGTGGGTTTCGGGCTTAGATGCTTTCAGCCCTTAACCCTTAGCGCGTGGCTGCTCGGCATGCCCTGTCGGACAGCCGATAGACTAGAGGCGCCGGTGGTTCGTTCCTCTCGTACTAGAACCACCTTCCCCTCAGGCAGCCCACACCTCCAGCAGATAGCAACCAACCTGTCTCACGACGGTTTAAACCCAGCTCGTGATCCCCTTTAATGGGCGAACAGCCCCACCCTTGGGTCCTGCTGCAGACCCAGGATGGGAAAAACCGACATCGATGTAGCAAGCCGCGGGGTCGATATGGGCTCTCGCCCGCGACAACTCTGTTATCCCCGGGGTAGCTTTTCTGTCATCCCTGGCCCCCATCGGTGAGGCACAGGGGTTCGCTAGGCCCGGCTTTCGCCTCTTGGTTGCGTATTGTGGGCAACCAAGTCAGGCCGGCTTTTGCCCTTGCACTCAACGGCGGAGTTCTGACCCGCCTGAGCCGACCTTTGGGCCCTCCCGATGCCTTTTCAGGAGGGTGCCGCCCCAGCCAAACTGCCCACCTACCGGTGTCCCCCTACTGGGGTAAGGGACATGGTCATGGGTGGGTGGTGTCCCATGGGCGCCTCCACCCCCCCTGGCGAGGGGGCTTCGACGGCTCCCACCTACGCTGTACACCCACGACCATGCCCCAACGGCAGGCTGCAGTAAAGCTCCACGGGGTCTTCGCTTCCCACTGGAGGTCTCCGGCCTTTGCACCGGAAAGGTAGGTTCACCGGGTTCCAGCCGGGGACAGTGGGGGTCTCGTTACGCCATTCATGCGGGTCGGAACTTACCCGACAAGGAATTTCGCTACCTTAAGAGGGTTATAGTTACCCCCGCCGTTTACTGGCGCTTCGCCCGGTTGTACCCGGGTTTCACGTACCAGCACTGGGCAGGCGTCGGCCTTAGTACACACCCTTTCGGGCTAGCTAAGACCTGTGTTTTTATTAAACAGTCGGACCCCCCTAGTCACTGCGACCAGCAGCCCCTTGAGAAGGCCGCTGGCACCCCTTCTCCCGAAGTTACGGGGCCAATTTGCCGACTTCCCTCGGCTGGATTCTCCCGACACGCCTTAGGCTACTCACCTAGGGGCACCTGTGTCGGTTCTAGGTACGGTCGCCAGGGATCCTTGCCAGTTCCCTTTTCACGGGCTCCAGGGCTCGGCCAAACCGCCCTAACGGGCGGCTCATCAGGCTTTCATCCGGTTCTCGTTATTACAACTCTCCCCGGACTTATACCCTTGACCACCCCGACGGGGGTGGTTGGCCTACCCTGAAGCGTCAGGAACTGGCCTTGCGTTGCCGCACGTACCCTGGCGGCACAGGAATATTAACCTGTTTCCCTTTCCCCCCAAGGGAGTTACCCTGGGGGTTAGGACCGGCTAACCCACAGCTGACGATCATTGCTGTGGAAACCTGGCCCCTTCGGCGGTGGGGATTCTCACCCCACTTTGCTGTTACTACTGCCGGGATCCTCATTTCTACGGGGTCCACTCGACCTCACGGCCGAGCTTCTACCCCCGCAGAACGCCCCCCTACCGGATCACCTTTCGGTGCCCCCGGGTCTCGGTGGCCGGTTTAGCCCCGTCCATTTTCGGGGCCCCTGACCTCGGCAGGTGAGCTGTTACGCACTCTTTAAAGGATGGCTGCTTCTAAGCCAACCTCCCTGCTGTCTTAGGCCAGGGACGCCCTTCCTGTTCACACTTAACCGGCACTTAGGGACCTTAACCCGGGTCTCGGTTATTCCCGTCTCGGACATACGGCTTACCCGTATGCCCTCACTCGGGGGCTACGGCGTGGACAGGTTCGGAGTTTGACAGGGTGGCGAGGGCTTTCGCCCCCTATCCACCCTATCAGTGCTCTACCCTGCCCACTACCTAACCCCCGGCTAGCCTGCGAGCTACTTCGGGGGGAACCAGCTGTCTCCGGGCTCGATTGGCCTTTCACCCCTAGACCGGGGTCAGGGGAGCACTTTGCATTGTAACACCCCTGCAGGCCTCCACCCCTCTGATGAGGGGCTTCACCTTGCCCCGGCCTAGATCGCCCGGTTTCGGGTCGTATGGCTGTGACTCCAGGCCCTTAAGACCCCGTCCCTCGGCAAAGGCCTGCGGACCTGTCGGTTTCCCTACGCCTCCGACCTTTAAGGTCTTAGGCTCGCCACAGCCATACACTCCCCGGCCCGTTTTTCGAAACGGACGGCACGACCCTGGACACTGTTCCTCGTACTCCCCTCTCGCGAGGGTTTCCTTCGGAACAGTTGCCTTTGGGGCCGTGCCATACTGTCCCTACCTGGTTTCAGGCTCTTTTCACCCCCCGCTAGGGGTGCTTTTCAGCTTTCCCTCACGGTACTAGTTCGCTATCGGTCTTGGGACGTATTTAGGGTTGGAAGACCGATGCCTCCCAGATTCCCGCGGGATATCCGACCCACGGTACTCAGGGACACCCCAAAACCCAGGTCGGTTACGCCTACGGGACTTTCACCCTCTATGGTATGCCATTCCAGGCAACTTCGGCTTCCCGACCTGGGTTTTTTACGGGGGCCCTGCAACCCCACATCCCCTGGATGTTACCACCCAGGGTTCAGTTTGCCCTCTGCCGCTTTCGGTCGCCCCTACTCACGGCATCCCTGTTGGTTTCTTTTCCTGCGGGTACTAAGATGTTTCAATTCCCCGCGTTCCCGCTCCTTACGGAGCGCCCCAAATGGGGCAGGAAGTCCCATTCGGGGATCCTGGGATCTACGGATGCCTGCTCCTCCCCCAGGCTTATCGCAGCTTGCCACGCCCTTCGTCGGCGCCCAAGCCGAGCCATCCACCAGGTAGGATAGGTGGATATAGGAGTACCTGGATATCACCAGGTACGGGGGCTTATGGGGCCCTCATCTCCCTTCGGGCTATCGATCCATGACCCCCAAGATCATGGATCGAAAAAAATAAAAGTGGACCCAGTGGGATTTGAACCCACGGCCTCCGCCTTGCAAGGGCGGCGCTCTCCCAGCTGAGCTATGGGCCCATGATGTAAGCCTGCAACCATTTAGTGCCTGGTAACGACCGGCTTTTTTCCAAGGAGGTGATCCAGCCGCAGGTTCCCCTACGGCTACCTTGTTACGACTTCACCCCCCTCGCTGAGCCCAGGTTCGACCCTGGCCAGCGGCCAGGGCCTCACCTGGACCCAACTCGGGTGGTGTGACGGGCGGTGTGTGCAAGGAGCAGGGACACATTCACCGCAGCATGGTGAGCTGCGATTACTACGGATTCCGCCTTCACGTGGGCGAGTTGCAGCCCACGATCCGAACTACGGTTGGGTTTAGGGGATTAGCTCCCCCTTTCGGGGTCGCATCCCACTGTCCCAACCATTGTAGCCCGCGTGTAGCCCAGGGGATTCGGGGCATACGGACCTATCGTTGCCCGCACCTTCCTCTGGTTTGGCACCAGCGGTCCCCTATGAGTGCCCTCCCCCCGGAGGGGGAGATGGCAACATAGGGCGCGGGTCTCGCTCGTTACCTGACTTAACAGGACGCCTCACGGTACGAGCTGACGATGGCCATGCACCACCTCTCGGCTCTTCAGGTAAGGTCGTCAACCTGACCTTCATCATGCCGTCGCCCCTGGTGAGGTGCCCGGCGTTGAATCCAATTAAACCGCAGGCTCCACCCGTTGTAGTGCTCCCCCGCCAATTCCTTTAAGTTTCAGTCTTGCGACCGTACTCCCCAGGCGGCGGACTTAACGGCTTCCCTTCGGCACCGCCTGGGCCCGAAGCCCAGGCGACACCTAGTCCGCAGCGTTTACGGCCGGGACTACCCGGGTATCTAATCCGGTTCGCGCCCCCGGCTTTCGTCCCTCACCGTCGGACCCGTTCCAGGCAGGTGCCTTCGCCATAGGTGGTCCTCCAGGGATCAACGCATTTCACCGCTACCCCTGGAGTACCCCTGCCCTCTCCCGGTCCCAAGTCCAGCAGTATCCCTGCCAGTCCTACGGTTAAGCCGTAGGATTTAAGCAGGGACTTACTGGACCGGCTACGGACGCTTTAGGCCCAATAATAGTGGCCACCACTCGGGCCGCCGGTATTACCGCGGCTGCTGGCACCGGACTTGCCCAGCCCTTATTCCCGGAGCTTTTTACACTCCGGAAAAGCCGTGGCTAGGCCACGGCACTTGGGGTCCCCCCATCGCACTTTCGTGCATTGTGGAGGTTTCGCGCCTGCTGCGCCCCGTAGGGCCTGGGGCCTTGTCTCAGTCCCCATCTCCGGGCTCCCTCTCTCAAGGCCCGTACCGATCGTAGGCTTGGTGGGCCGTTACCCCACCAACTACCTAATCGGCCGCAGTCCCATCCTCAGGCGGGCATGCGCCCTTTCGGGGAAGGATCCTTCCAGACCTCTTCCCCTATGGGGTATTAGCCTCAGTTTCCCGAGGTTATCCCCCACCTGAGGGTAGGTTGACCACGTGTTACTGAGCCGTCCGCCGGTGCCTGCACCCCGAAGGGTGCAGGCCCCACGACTCGCATGGCTTAGTCGGACCCCAATAGCAGTGGCCTCCGGCGGGATCAACCGGAATTAAAATGGAGTACGGTCACTTCCGGTCGTTACCAGGTATCACTTGGTTGCAGGCTTACATCCAACCTAAGTCCTCGACTTAGGTTATCACTCCTTTGCATAAAATAACACCGTACAGAATGTTGTATTGTTTTTAGGATTAGAACAATAGGGTTAATATAAGTTGAATGTTAATAAGATAGATAATTTCCAAAAAGAAATGCTGATCTCTGACCAGACATTTAATGAAATTTTTTAATAACTGAACTCTAACTCTTTTTTCTCCAGTACTTAAAAATATCTTGAGGGTAAAAAGTATAGATAATGGGAGACTTTTTCTCTTTTTATTGTTTTAAATATTTCGTGCTTTAATTTAGTCTTTACTACAGTAAGAATAGTAAAAATAAAAACAATGGAAGAAAGGAGAATCCATTAAAAGTACATAGATATAATGTATAACAATAACCCCGATGTATTGAAAAAATTGTAATGAAACACAAATAATAAGAATTTTATTTATAATTTTTTTATTTTTATAACAATATATCATTTATTATATTATAAAGAAATAAGGATTTTTAATAAATAAAAAATATTATTAAACCCGTAATGATCTATAACTAATAATAACCACGATTTCATTAAAATTTGAATAAAATATAAAAATAATAATAAAAATTATTATATTCTAAAAATAATAACTAAAATCATGATTATAAAGATATTTAAGCCCCATAACTCCCACTAAAATTCTGATAAAAAATAATAAAAATGAGAAATAAGAAGATAAGAGAATTTAAAAAATAAAAAGTAGTTAAAAATTAAAAATTAAAAAAGAATATTTTTCTCTACTTTACTCTTATTATAATATATAATACCATTAATAGTTATAAAGAGTTTCCAAATTGAGATTATCAGACAATTAACATTATATTTAACCCTAATTCCCATCAAAAAATCCTGATAAGAATAACAATAATTATAAAAAGTATAAAAGGATGATATAAAATCAGAATAAATAAAAGATAATCTCCTAGAATGTTCTAAGATACTATAGAAGTGGAGCAGATCCTTCTTAGCAGGTTGCTATTATTAATTTTGTTAAAAGTTATTATATTTTAATAATATTTTAATATTTTTTCAGTTTTTATTTATTTTTATTATTTAAATCATTACTTTGATGGGAATTAAGATAAATTAAAATATTTTAAATTATTGTTTTTTATATTTTTTAGACTCGTAAGGGTTAGAAATTTTTCTCTTATAGTATTCTGCGTCCTTAGAGACCTTCCTGTTATATATAGATCCTATCCTCTCTATGGCATCAAGTACTTTTATGGTATTCTCCAAGTAGTTATATATATCTCCTGGATAGGTCTGGAGGTTCAATGTATTGTATATATGCTTAGATATCTGCAGTGGTGTTTTCCCACTTGTCCTTAAATTAACTATATACTTAGAGAAGTACCTGACAATGTCCTCCTCTATCATACCTTCGAACTCCATTATCCAGGGCAGTACTCTATCTCTCAGGTTCCTGTCTGTTATCTTATCCATGTTCTCCTTTATTATCTCGAAGGCGTCTATAAATTTCGTAGGTATATTGACGTTGATAACCTTACTTATCCTATTTTTAAGGCCCATTGGGATATATACCCCCTCAAATGGATTGACTAAGGATATTAGATCTAAAATTGGGAGATCTAAATTCTTCCTTATAACCTCTGCATCCTCTGGGTATAGGAAAGATATCCCTGTAAAGTAGCCGTACTTAGTGACAGTTATATCTCCCCTCTCCTCCACCATCCCGTACTCCTTAAGTTTATTGAGTATATAGTCTAAACTGTAATTACTTCCCATCAAGGGAACCTTAGACAGTAGTTCCCTCTTTCTATACCTTTTAATACTATCGTAATACCTTCCATATTTCTCGATGGCACATAAACTTGCTAATATCTGCTCCATCTCCTCCTTCTCCTCGTAAATTACACCTACATCCTCAGGTTCAGAACTTAACAGTTGGAATGCTACCTCGTCCTCACTCCTCTCCATCTTTGCATGATACCTCCTACCTATCTCTATCAACATATACACCTTTCCCATGTCGTGCATCCCCTTCCTACCTGCCCTCCCACATATCTGCTGGAACTCTGAAGGTGTGAGCCAATCGCCCCCCATGGCTAAACTCTCCAAGATGACAGTTGACGCAGGAAAATCTACCCCTGCCGCAAGGGCGGCAGTTGTAACTACACACATAACCTCCTGATTTATGAACTTCTCCTCTACAACCCTCCTCCTCCTGTACTCCATACCTCCATGGTAGTACTCGGACTTTATACCCTTAGAGTTTAGAAACCTTGAAATGTATTCCGCCCTCTTCCTGGAGTATGTGAATATCAAACTCTGCCCCCTATAACCGTACTTAGATCTTACGTTAAACTCCCTCTTTACTATCTCCCTGATCGTATTAAGTTTTTGATACTCGTTTTTAGCAAATAGGATATGCCTCTCCAAGGGCACTGGACGGCCACTGTAGGTTATAAGATGGGCACCTAAGCGTTTAGAGAGTTCCCTCGGATTCCCTACAGTGGCAGAGAGGTATATCATCTGCATATCCTCCCCCATCCTCTTGAGAAACCTCAACCTACCTATAAGCCCATCTAAGCGGGCTCCCCTCTCCTCCATATTCAAAGAGTGGACCTCGTCTATTACAACAGTTCCAATACCTTTTAACCTACCTGATCTTATAAGGTAGTCTATACCCTCGTAGGTTCCAACGATGATATCGCTATCTAAGTCAGTATTTACATCCTCACATCTCCCCTCGTATAACCTCCCAGTACCTACTCTTAAACTTACACTTAATCCTATTTCCCTGTAGCGCTCCCTGAACTCTAAATACTTCTGATTTGCCAGGGCTACTAAGGGCACCAGGTATAGGAACTTCCCCTTACCCTCAAGTATGTTCTTTATACCTGCCAACTCCCCTATAAGTGTCTTCCCAGAGGAGGTAGCAGAGGTTACTAAGAGATCCCTACCTTTCAACAGTCCTCCCTTAACTGTAAGTGTTTGTACAGGTAGTAGTTCCTTTATACCTCTCTTTTTTATTATCTTTTTTAATTCATCTGGGATATCCAACTCCTCAACTTTGTAGTTTCTAATACTATCTTCTTCACCTCCAGTTAAAACATCGTATCTCGTTAATTCAGGGTTACCTACAGGGTTCTTAGATGTTAATAGATTTAAAACCTTATTTACGTCCCTAAATCTCTTAAGTAACGTCTCTATGAACCTCTTCCCAATATTTACCTCCTCTTTAACCTCCTCAACTGCACAATCTAGACATATATATCTATCATAGTGGAGATACCTATCCTCCTCTAGTATGGTGTATCTTCCCTTTATTAGACAGTAAGGACATAACTCCACAAGTTCATACTTTATATTTTTACTTTTTAGAAACTCCTCCAACTTTAGGGAGTCCTCCTTACTTAGAAGTACCTTATCACAGTTCCTCAGGATATCCACTACCTTGGAGGGCTGTATAGGTTTTATATTTCCTTCCTTTTCTTCCCTACATCTGTACAGATCTATCCTCTTACCTACCTCCCTAAGGAGACAGTGGTATTTAACGTTATTTTTAATATCGAGGATCTCCAATTCTTGTTTCTGTTTCTTCTTTTTCAACTTCCTCATTATTATCAAGGTTTCACCTATTTATAATTATAAATAATAATTATTAATAAAAATTAAAATATGGAATAAAATTATTATTTCAATAACAACACTATTATTGGAGGGTAATATGGACATCGAGGATCTGAAGTATATAGAGAAGAAACTAGGTAGAAAACCTAACGATGTTGAAATTGGGATGTTTGAAAACCTCTGGAGTGAGCACTGTTCCTATAGAAGTACAAAAAATATTCTTAAGTTATTCAGTAAAACTATAAAGGACGATCAGAACATAGTCATAGGTCCTGGAGATGACGCCGCTGTGATAAGAGTAGATAAAGAAACTGGCCTATGTATAGCATTGGCAATGGAGAGTCATAACCACCCTTCTTATATAGATCCCTACAACGGTGCTGCCACAGGTGTTGGGGGAATAGTTAGAGATATTATCTCCATGAATGCAAAACCTATTGCACTTTTAGACTCTCTTAGGTTTGGTGATATCGAGGGAGAGATGGGGGATAAGGTTAGGTGGCTTGTGGAGGGGGTGGTTAGTGGTATCAGTGATTACGGGAATAGGATCGGTGTGCCAACTGTAGGGGGAGAGTGTGAGTTTCACAGTTCCTACAACTACAACAACCTTGTAAATGTTGTCTGTGTAGGTATTGTAAGGGAAGGAGAGGTTATAACGGGAAAGGCTAAGGAACCAAATTTATCCCTTATACTTGTGGGGAGTACTGGAAGGGATGGAATAGGAGGGGCATCCTTCGCCTCTAAGGATCTCACAAGTGATAGTGAGGAGGATAGGCCAAGTGTTCAGATAGGGGATGCCTTTGTAGGGAAGTGTCTAATAGATAGTGTATTGGAGGCCTGTAAAACTGGAAAGGTAAAGGCTATGAAGGATTTAGGGGCTGCAGGGCTTACCTCTGCATGTTCAGAGATGTGCTACGGTGGAGGTGTTGGTGCGGAGATACACTTAGAGAGGGTTATCTTAAGGGAGGAGGGGATGACTCCCTACGAGATATTAGTATCGGAATCCCAGGAGAGGATGTTGTTGGCAGTAGAGAAAGGAGGGGAGGAGGAGGTAATAGAGGTATTTAAGAAGTACGAACTTCCTGCATCTGTTATAGGTTGGACTACAGATACTAAGAGGATCGTAGTTAAGATGCATGGTAAGAAGGTTGTAGATCTACCTCTAGATCTACTCTGTGGAGCACCACCTATAGAGAGGAGGGAGAACCCCTCTATATTTGAGGAGTACATAGACAGTAATAAAGTTAAGATGCCTGAAGATCTTGGAGAGGTACTGTTAAAACTACTTGGAAGTCCAAATATCGCCTCAAAGAGATGGATATACGAGAGATACGATCACGAAGTACAACTGAGAACTGTTGTAAAACCTGGAATGGACTCTGCAGTACTTAGGTTTATGGAGTGTCCTCCAAAGGCATTGGCACTTACAACGGACTGTAATCCAAACTTCTGTAAGTTAAATCCTTACGTAGGTAGTGTATATACAGTATGTGAAGGTGTTAGAAACCTTGCAACTGTAGGGGCAAAACCTATAGGGATGTTGGACAACTTGAACTTTGGAAACCCAGAGAAACCTGAGAGGATGTATCAGTTGAAGAAGTGTGTTGAGGGATTGGCCAACTGTGCAGAGTTTTTCAACATCCCAGTTGTAGGGGGGAATGTAAGTCTCTACAACGAGACTGTAATAGATGGTAGGGAGTATCCTATAAATCCAACACCTACTATATGCCTGGTAGGTATTATAGATAACGTGGAGATGGTGCCCTCTATACACAGTAAGGTGGAGGAAGGGGATGTTATTATAATAACAAATGAAACGAAGGATGAGATGGGGGGAAGTGAGTACTTCAGATACATCCATAAGATAGAGAAGGGTATTGTACCAAGGTGCAACTTGGAGAAGGAGAAAAGGATATACGATACAGTGGTTGATCTCGTAGGTAAGGGACTGATAAGTTATGCAACTGACTGTTCAAGGGGAGGTTTAGGTGTAGGGTTGGCGAGACTCTGTATTATGAATAGGATAGGTGCAGAGGTATATTTAGGAGATTACAATAAAAACAACTTAAGGGATGATATACTTCTGTTCTCAGAGACTTCAGGGAGAATATTACTCGTTGTGAAGGAGGAGAATGTGGAGAGGGTTCTTAGTGCCTTAGGTGAGAATGGATATACTATTGGAAAGGTTGGAGGGAATTCGTTGAAGGTGTATAACCAAGATAGGGAGATCATCAACTTAGGTGTAAGGGAGATGGTGGATGTTTATGAAAAGAGTTTCTATAGGATAATGGGAGACATGGATTAATAGTTTACAATTTGGAATTTTAAATTATTAAATTATCTTTAAAGGAGAAAATAGGTGAATATGTTTTTACATCTCTTTTCTCTTTTTGTTATTATAATATAAAATTATAATAAAATTATTAAACATTATTGAAAAATACTTAAAAAAGATAGATAACCTCCTTCAAGACCTAAGAGACTAAAAAGACAGGAATTCTTTTCAATACTAATATAGTGTTATTATTATCACCAATAATGATTATAACTCATTTTATACCATGGTTATTACATTATGAATTATATTTAAATATTAAAATTATAACAATAAATACTAAAAAATAAAAAGTGGAAGTATGATGATGGAAGGAAATGTAGAGGTTGTAAAGATACCGAAAGAAAGGATTGGAGTATTAATTGGGAAAGAGGGTGGAGTGAAGAAGAGAATTGAGAAGGAACTGGGAGTACAACTCAAAATTAACCAGGAGGGAGAGGTAACCATCTTTTCAACCAAGGATACTAAGGATCCACTGGCCCTGTGGAAGGGAAGGGATATTGTAAGGGCAATAGGAAGAGGTTTTAATCCAGAAAAGGCTTTAAAATTAGTTTCAGATGATTACGTCCTCGAGATTATAGATATATCTGATTATGCAAATACTCCCAATGCCCTAAGGAGGCTTAAAGGTAGAATTATAGGCAGTGGTGGAAAGTCTAGAAGGTATATCGAGGATCTGACAGAGACCTATGTATCAGTTTATGGGAAGACTGTGGCGATATTAGGAGAGTACGAACCTGTTCAGGTAGCCAAAGAGGCTGTATATATGATCCTAAGAGGTTCTTCCCATTCAAAAATGTACAAATTCCTAGAGAGCCATAGGAGGGAGATAAAGAGAAGAAGCATGGAACTCTGGAAAAAGGATTAAGCGGTTATTACAGTTTAGTAGTGAAGTTCCCTATATTTTTAATTTATATTACTGGAAAAAAGAATTATAGTATAGTTATGATGGATTGCTCTTTCTCATCTCCTTTATCTTCTTTATCAAGGATCCCTTTCCACCCTCCAACGTAAGTTTTACACCCTTTCTTTTACATCCATCTTCTTCCTTCTTCTCCTCTCCATCGTTATTACAAAGTGGACATTCTTTAACTAAGGTCAATATAGGAGAATCTACATTCATGTCGAAGGTCTTTCCTAGGAATCTCTTACCAATCACGTACACCTCTGCACTACTGCCCCTTGATGCCTTAGGCTTACTGATATAGACCTTTTTAAAGTAATTCCTAACAAGATCCACGTAATCGTTAAATAAACTACCCTGAAATACCTTAACTAGGAAGTTGCCACCCTCCTTTAAAAGTTTAGTAGCCACTATAAGAGCCACTGTGGTAAGTTCTACAGATCTACTGTGATCCACATCCCAGACTCCAGTTATATTTGGAGAGGCATCTGATACCACAACATCCGCCTTGGAGGGCAGATAGGAGAGTATTTTCTCTAAGGTTTCCCTCTTAGTCATATCTCCCTTAATGGTAATTACATTCTCATAGCCTAGAGGTTTAACACTCTGGAGATCTACACCTACAACAAATCCCTTCTCTCCTACTATAGATCTTACAGCCTGTAGCCATCCTCCTGGAGCACATCCTAGATCTACAACAACATTTCCCTCCTTTATAATCCTGAATTTCTCATTTAACTGCATTAGTTTATATACAGCCCTGGAACGGTAGTTGTTTTTCTTCGCAAGGTTATAGTATAGATCTTTCTTTCTTTGAAGTAGCCATCTTTTATCCTTTCTTCCCATAGTATTACCTCCTTATTTTTATTCCTCCTTTACAACCCTCTCTATCTCCCTAAAATCCACTGCACCCTCCCTTATAAGTTCCACCTTACCATCAACAACTTTGATCACAGTGGAGGGCTTCCTATAGGGACATGCCCCTGTATCTATTATTAAATCCACCCTCTCCCTTATTCTATCATCTATCTCCCCAACAGATGTAGGTGGCTTCTCTCCACTTATATTTGCACTTGTGGCAGTTAGTGGTACTATAGAGAGTTCCCTTATTATATCGCTCTTTGGCACCCTTATACCGATGTATTCCTTTGATAGAGTATCGGGAATAGTATCCTTCTTCTTCAATACTATCGTTAGAGGACCAGGGAGGAACCTCTCTACAATCTTCCTACTTACATCATCTAGGTAGGCATACCTTTCAATATCTTTGATGTCCCTCAAAAAGATAGACACAGGTTTGCCCCTCTCCCTCTCCTTTATACTATACACTCTCTCAAGGGCAGACTCATCTAAGGCATTTGCACATAAACCGTATAGTGTGTCTGTTCCACAGACGAATACCTTGCCCTCTAGTATAATCTTTTTAATATAGTCGAAGTGCTTTTTTAACTCATCGAGTGTTTTTATTTTTAGTATTTTTACCATTTTTTCACCTTATTTTAATCTTAATTGTAATAATAATTAGAATAAAAATAATTAAGAGATAAAAACTATTAAAAAAAGATTATCAGAGATCACCTTAGTTCTTTAGTATCTAGTATATGCCGGGAGATATGAACTTATTTTACTTTTATTTAGTTTCATTATTTTATGATTTTAATTATTCTTATTATTATAATATTTACCCTACTTCCCATCAAAAAATCCTGATAAAAATAATAGTAATTATAATAAAAGTAATAAATATAATAAAAGAATAAGAGATAAATAGTCTCTCCTGGGATACTCTAAGACGCTATAGAAGTGGAGCAGATTCTTTCTAATAGATTGTTATTATTAATTTTTATAAGGTATTAAATATTATAAGATATAAATTTTAATATTTTCCCAGTCTTTTTTATTATTTTTTATTATTTAAATCATTACTTTGATGGGAATTAAGGTTATTCACTTCTTTTTTATTTCTATCCCTTCAGAATTATTTTATTGTTATTATTTTTTCCTAATTTTAATTATTTTTATAGTGATTATTATTTTTATTATTCTTCTAATTAACAATTTTAATGGGAAGTGGGTTTATTATATTATTTTTTTATTGAAAGTTTTCTATACTGTTTTTCAGTATAAATTAATTTTATTTTATGACTATAAATGAAAAATTTCGAATATATACCTCCTAGTGTTTAATACGTTTTAAGAGTTATTTCTTATGTTCTGTAATTTTTAATAAGGGTGTTATCTTTATTATACCCCTGACATACATCATTAAGGGGACAATCTTCACATTTTGGCTCATCATGGTTATAACAGTATTTAGTACCTATGTACATCAGTCCGTCATCGAAGTCTCCCACAGAGAAGTCATATCCATCTTTATTCAGTTTATAAATAAGGAGATTTGGCACTCTTTGTATCTCCATAGATCGAGGTTTCCCCATTTTCAAATATTCTCGAACTACAACCAAGTAATCATGGAAAAACTCTGAATCAGTTGAGATTCCCTTTACCTTTTTACCACGGATATTAGTTACCCGAATATAATTAACTCCACCTTTGCCCTTCCCCTTCTGAATTACATTCCACTTTTCATAATCCTTCAAAGTGGCTAACTCCAAAAGAAAACCTGTTCTAAAGAGGACTCGCCCTGCATTACTATCTAAAGGTACCTCGTATGAGATACCTGTCCACCCCTTATCATCCTTTCTATGTTTCACAAGTCCAAAAGTACTTACGTATAACTTAGCAAATAGATGGCAACCTTTATAACCAATTGCACTACCGAGGCCGTATCTCTCGTTATCTTTTAGTTGTTGGGACATAATTTCAGCAGAGGAATGGGATTCTAGATGATCAACTAATACCTGTGGAGAACTTTCACACTTTGAATTCAAATCCTTCTCTAACAGTAAGAACATAGCTAAAGGTACTCCCCATCTATGTATAGCATAGTCCAATACCTGTTTAGTGGATACTATACCACGCATAGACTGGGTAAAAAATAGATTGTACTTACTAGGTGATGATTTATTTTCCAAGGCCCATTTTTCTGCCCGAATCTCTTTAATAGAGTTATGTTTAGATATCATCTCATCTATAGAGATATTTAATTCGTTGAAAAAATCTGTAGGTCTATGAAATATTCTTATTTCTTTTCGATAAAGGGATGTAGTTACCTCCTTAAGTAGTTCCCTAACTCCAACTATATCAGGTCCCTGATCCAGTACAACATTTACCAACAAATACCTAGTTAAAATCTCTCGTCTTGTAAATTTACCGTCGTACTCATCTAACTCATCGTATTTTAAATTCCCCTCCCTGTCAAAGTAGTGTTTAAAGGGTTCCACTTCATAAACAGGTGGTGTTTCCCTTTTTTCCCTTCCAATCTCAACTAATCTCTTTGTAATATCTAAAAGAAAATCCCAATTAACCATCTCTATCCTCCCGTCCTTCACCATTTATCCATTTAAATAGATTTATCTGGACATTGGATAGTCTTTTTTTGGCAAATTCGTAGTACTCCGGTACTATCTCAAATCCAATGTAGTGTCTTCCCAACATTTTAGATACCACTGCCACAGTACCTGAACCTAGGAAGGGATCTAAAACTATATCTCCCTCATCACTACTGAACAGAATTATCTTTTTTACAAGTTCTATCGGTAGTTTTGTAGGTGTTTTTATCTTTCCAGTCCAGTACTCCCTGTTGATGATCCATACATCCTCTGGATAATGCTCGATTTTATTGAATTTGTATCTTTTCTCATCTTTAACTACAAAAAGTATATGGTAATGACTTGTTACGTATTTTCTCTTTGTAAATACTCCAAATTGATACTTCCATATAATATGATTTATTGTTATAAAACCTACATCATCCAATGCATTTAGAACATCTTTTAAATTAGTCCATCCAGAGAAAACATACATACTTCCACTTCTCTTCAAAACACGGTACGCCTCCTCCATCCAAGTTCGTGTAAATTCGTAGTATTTTTCCTTAGGGATCTCGTTATAACCCTCTAAGACATTTTCCTCACTTCTGTTGTAATTACTACGTCTTGCTTTAAAATCAATGGCAAAAGGTGGATCAGTTACTATTAAATCTATGGAATCGGATGGCAGATCTTTCATTAACTTTAAGGCATCTCCACAGTATATTTCATCAACTTTAAATTTTCCCAGTTTCATCCTATTACCTTAGTTTTTAAATCTTATAAAAATAATTATAATAATTAAAATAAGATAAAAATAATAAAAATTTTATTTCACAGTACAATACTCCAAAACCTTTGCACATTGACAGTTTTTTTCCCTACTAAGAGCGTGTTCTATAAAGTCCTCCACTATCCCTATTAACTTCTCCTCCACCTTTCTTATAACTTCAAAAACTTCATCCACTGTTAGTTTATCCTTAGATATCCCTGCAGCGTAGTTTGTCACTGTACAAAGTGAGGCGTAGCATAATCCCAACTCCTTTGCCAGTGCTACCTCAGGATAGCCTGTCATACCTACTACATCCCCAAGGGTCCTGTAGAATCTTATCTCAGATTTCGTCTCAAATCTTGGTCCCTCTGTACAGATATATACCCCTTCATTGTAGGGATAACCTCTCCTATCCAGTACATCCCTTAAAATGTTCATAACCTCTGGACAGTAAGGTTCTGAAAGATCTATATGAACTACCTTGCCATCCTCACCGTCGTAATATGTGGATATTCTATTTTTAGTAAACTCCATAAAGTCCTGAGGTATGAAAAACGTCCCAGGTTTAATATGCTCCTTTAAAGAGCCAACAGAGTTTATACTTAATATCCTCTCTACTCCTAACATCTTAAGTGCGTAGATATTTGCCCTGTAGTTAATCCTATGAGGTGGAATACTGTGGTTTAAACCATGCCTAAATAGGAGTACTACACTGTCTTCCCTATCTATCAACACCTTTACCTTCCCGTACTTGGTGTTTATTACCTCTTCTTTACCCCTCCTTAGAACTGAAGATATCCCCGTCCCTCCTATTATTCCTATTATACTATCACCTCATTCTTCCTGTAGAGTTTTACAGTCTAAGAAAAATATATCCCCATCTTCCGAGACACTTACAATAAAAGGTTTTTTAACTATTCTTCTCTCTATATTATCTTTCATATTTCTATATATGAGATCTACCAATTCCAAGGAGTTATACTTTACATGTATATTCAACTTATTACATTCTTCATATATCATTTTAGGAATTTGAAATACGTCAGTATTCTCTTTAACAGTCAGTCGTAAAGGAGCAATTATACTCTCATATATTTTTAAGGTATTTTTTGCCTTTTCGATATTTTCCCTTGCCCTCTTCTCTATCATACATATATTTGCCTTAGTGGTGTTCATTAAATTGGCTATCTCTTCTAAGGTCAAACCTTTTCTCCGTAGTTTAAGTACTTTTATCTGAGTATCTGTTAGAAAAGATTCCATATTTATCCCACTTATCGCTGGATATTGATATTAATTTTAATAATATTATAATAAATTGCCTCTCTAAAGTTGGTACTGTTTTAAGATGTTTTTAATAAATAATTTTAAATGAATATGTCCAAGATATTAGAGATAGTTTAATTTTGTTCCCATTAAAAGAGTTATTAAAAAAGATAATAAAATTAAAATTATTATAAAGATTAAAAATTAATTTAGTAAAAAAGAACTTTAAAACTTTTGTGGGACAATCCTAAAAACAGGATAAGATGTGAGAATTTTCTCGTGATATTTAGGACATTAAGAGTTATAGTTGGAAAGAAATAGAAAATTTTTCTCTCCTTTTAATGTTTAGTGGTAGAGAATGGGAAATTATCCAGATTTATACAACTGAAATAAATATTTATTTGTAATTATTTTATAAATTAATTTTTATTAGATATTTTTTGAGAACTGAAAATTATAATTACGATTAATAAGATTACGTATCCCCCATTCTTCTCAAAAAATTATTTTAGTAAGAGTATAGCGGTGATAACAATGGACATACTTATTAAAGACCTAGATTACGCTGTAGACACTAATTTAAACGTCTATAAAGATATAGATATACTTATCAGAAGAGATGAAGATGGTAGAAAGATAACATTACATAGAGGCAGGAACCTCCTAGAGAAATTCAACTTAAATGAAAAAGATCTAAAAATAATTAACGGAGATAAGAAATGTGCAATACCTGGATTAAGCAATAATCACACCCATATACCTATGACTCTCCTAAGGGGAATAGCAGATGATATGATATTACAAAACTGGTTAAGGGAGAAGATATGGCCTAATGAGGCTAAACTAACAGGGGAGGATGTGTACTATGGGGCGCTACTTGGATGTTTAGAGATGTTAAGATTTGGTGTAACCTCATTTAACGATATGTACTTTTTTCCTGAGGAGATAGTTAGGGCTACTAAGGAGGTAGGTATAAAGGGATCTATAGGCTTTCCCATAATAGACTTTGGCACACCTCAATGTAAGGACTTGGATAAACTTCTAAGTAACTGTGAAAAATTTATAAGAGAATATATTGAAGAGAAGAAGATTAAACCAGTTGTAGCTCCTCACGCTCCTTACACATGTTCAAAGGATACATATATTCGGTGTAAAGAGATATCCCAGGAGTACAACGTCCCTATACATACCCATCTATCTGAAACAAGGTATGAAGTTGTAGAGATGGAGAATAAGATGGGAATGAGGCCTGTGGAGTACCTGGAGAGTATAGGGATTTTGGGAGACAATCTTATAACTGCCCACTGTGTATGGGTTACAAAGGAGGAGGTAAAGAGACTTGGGAAGTATAAGGTAAAGGTAGTCCACTGTCCAGGGAGTAATATGAAACTTGCCAGTGGAGGGGTTATGCCCCTTGTGGAGATGTTAAGAGAGGGTGTATCTCTATCCCTTGGGACAGATGGACCTGCTAGCAACAACAACTTAGATATGTTGGAGGAAATGAAGATCTGTGCACTACTCCATAAGGCACACAGATGGGATCCTAGAGTGGGGGATGTAGATACTGTCCTACGTATGGCATTTAACAGTGAATCTATAGGGTTTGAAAATAGAGATGTGGTGCTTTTAGATCTTACGAGTCCTCATCTTAGGCCTGTACATAATATAAAATCCAATATAGTATATTCTGCAAATGGGAATGACGTAGATACTGTAATTGTAGATGGAGAGGTGCTACTGGAGGATAAAAAATTCCTGAGAATGGACGATAAAGATCTAAGGGATATCTATAGTAAGGTAGATAAGATAGTAAAAAAGTTTGAATAAAACTCTGGTTTTATTAAAATTTATTAAAAAAGGAGAAAAAGATTTAACAAAAATTATTTATTACTAGACAACACCATTGAGAACCTTAATAAGGAATATAATATAATAAGAATAAAACCTAATAAAGAAATTAATACAGGTAAAAAAAACAAAATCTATTTTCACCTCTTCAACTATCCTTAGAACAACAGAAAATGTGTAGAATTTTATTAATTCTTCTTAAGAAATTTACTTTTTTTATTTTTTATTATATTTTTATAAATTTTAAAATTATTATATTCATGGCTACAGTAAAGAGTTAATACGGTAAAAAAGTAAAATCTCACCGTTATACCTTTTGAAGATCCCACATTTAAAAAAACAGAGAGATAGATTTATATGTTAAATTATACTTCATTTTTAGTCAGTTGTTCTCTTTAATTTATTTTTGATTTACAACAGGCTTATGAAAATAAAGAATAATATACAGAAATCATACAGTCCATAAAAATATTTTAATATTAATATCCTATTAAGTTTTTCATCAACACATCCCTTCTAAGGTTAAATTAAAATAATAAAAATTTAATCTTTTGTAATAATCAACTTTTTATAATCTTATATAAAAGTTAAAAACATTAATAGGGATTAAACGGTGAAAATTAAATGAAAGTAGATATGCATGTCCACACTATAAACTCCAGTTGTTCCCTGAATCCCATAAGATTGCTGAAGAAGTTATGCTCAAAGATGGGAATACTCCCTATGATATGTGATCACAACAAACTTACAAAAACAGATTTTGGAATACCTGGAGAGGAGATATCTACAGATAGAGGTGAATTTATAGGCCTATTTTTAAATGAAACTGTAAAAGACAGAGATATCTTTGAGGCCATGGATAAGGTAAAGGAGCAGGGAGGGTTGATATATCTGCCCCATCCATTTGATGAAAAGAGGGTTAGGTCCCTCTGTAGATACAACATACTTAACGATAAAGATTTTAAAAAAAGGGTAGATATTGTAGAGGTCTTTAACAGCAGATGTGAAGACAACAGGCCTAACGAACTGGCCTACGAATACGCCAAAATAAACAACATGCTCATGGGTGTAGGAAGTGATTCCCATTTTCCCTGGGAATTGGGCAACGCATATCTAATAGTTGAAGAATTTGACAGGGATAACCCCAAGGAGTTTTTAAAGGTACTTAAGAAAAACAACAAGAATGGTTTTAAGTATTATGGGAAGTTAGGGAGTCCTGTAAATATGTTATGTAGCAAACTTTCCAAGAGAATAAACAAATCAGGCTCTCTGAGGATCCCAAAGTTGAAGTTTAACAAGGATATGATAAGATACCTGTAAGGAGGAATAACATGGATGTGAATGTGGATAGTTTAGGCACCTGGAGGAGGACACACTATACAAGTGAGATAGATGGAGAGATGGATGGAGAGGAAGTAATAGTAATGGGATGGGTAAATTCCATAAGGAAGTTAGGTAAGTTGGTATTTATAATACTGAGAGACAGGGAGGGGATGATACAGGTAGTCATTCCAAAGCAGAAGGTTCCTGAGGAGGTATTCAAGATAGGAAAATCCCTTGGAAGGGAGGATGTAGTTGCTATTAAGGGTAAGGTGGTGGCAAACGAGAAGGCTCCTGGGGGATGTGAGATAATACCTATAGAGATCAAGGTGCTGAACAGGGCTAAGTCTCCCCTCCCACTGGATCCCTCAGAGAAGGTACCTGCAGATTTAGATACAAGACTTGATAACAGATTTTTGGATCTTAGAAGACCTAAGATAACTGCACTCTTTAAACTAAGATCTGAGATGTTGAGAGTTGTAAGAAACACCTTCTATCAGGAGGGTTTTATAGAGGTTAATACACCGAAACTTGTGGCAAGTGCTACAGAGGGAGGTACAGAACTCTTTCCAATATCCTACTTTGAGAGGGAGGCATTCTTAAGTCAGAGTCCCCAGTTGTACAAACAGATGTTGATGGCTGCAGGCTTTGATAGAGTATTTGAGATAGGACCTATATTTAGGGCTGAGGAGCACAACACAAGGAGACACCTAAACGAGGCGGTATCTATAGACTGTGAGATGTCTTTCTCAGATGATAAGGGTGCCATGGAAATGCTCGAGAAGGTGGTATACAACACCCTTGTTCATTTAAAGGATCACTGTAAGAGGGAAATGGAGGTATTGGATATAGATCTAAAGATACCAGATATTCCATTCCCAAGACTTACATACGACGAGGCTGTTGATATTATAAACGCCAAAGGTGTGGAGATGGAATGGGGAGAGGATCTTTCAAGGGCAGGGGAGAAGGCGTTAGGGGAGTATATGGAGGGGTTCTACTTTATAACTGATTGGCCCAGAGACATTAGGCCCTTCTATACCTTACCAAAGGAGGAAGATCCAAAACTCTGTAAGGCATTCGATCTTATGTATAAAGATCTGGAGATCGCCTCAGGTGCCCAGAGAAACCACATATACGATCTCTTGGTGGATAGTATTAAGAGGATGGGTTTGAATCCTGAGAGTTTCGAGAGTTATCTTCAGGCTTTTAGATACGGGATGCCACCTCATGCAGGTTGGGGGTTAGGTGCAGATAGGTTTATGATGGTGTTGGGGGGACAGAAGAACATCAGGGAGTGTGTTCTCTTCCCAAGGGATAGACATAGACTTACACCTTAAAGTAATAAATATTAAAATAAAAATAATAATCATTATTATAATAAAATTTAGGTGAAAATTATGGTATCTAAAGAGGATATAATAAATGCTCTAAAAAAGGTTATAGACCCTCATATGGGGATAAGTATTGTAGATATGGGGTTGGTAAAGAACGTAGAGATAGACGAGGAGAACAACGTCTCCTTTGAGTTGATACCTACAAACCCTGCATGTATGAGTGTAATGGGAATGGCGTTGGGGGCAAAGGAGGAGGTTAAGAAGATAGATGGGGTAAAGGATGTTAAGGTTGTTGTAAAGGGGCATATAATGGAGGAGGACATTAACAAGATCGTAAATAACAGTAAATGATAACTATTTTTCTTTTTTTAAGGTGGAAGGATGTTTAGTAGGCCCAAGGGGACGAGGGATTTTTTACCTAAGGAGATGAAGAAGAGGAGGATCGTAGAGGAAAAACTTAGGAAGGTTTTTGAGAGTTATAACTTCAAGGAGATACTTACACCTACCTTTGAGAGTTTTCAACTACTGTCTAAGAAGACTGGGGAGGAGATAAGGAGACAACTCTTTGTATTTAAGGATCATGGAGGTAGGGAGATGGGCCTTAGGCCTGAGATCACATCATCTGTTGTTAGACTCTATCTAAATGAACTTAAAAACTACCCTAAACCTTTAAAACTCTACTACTTTGCAAACTGCTTTAGATACGAGAACCCTCAGGCTGGGAGGTACAGGGAGTTTTGGCAGATGGGCTGTGAGTTGATAGGTAGTAAGTATCCCATAGCAGATGGGGAGGTTATAAACCTTGCCATGGACGGCTTAGATGCTGTAGGTTTGGAGTACGAGACTCATATAGGACATTTAGGGGTACTTAAGGGAGTATTTGAGAGGTTTAACATCTCGGAGGAGGAGGAGTTGAATATAAGGAGATTAATAGATAAGGAGGATTACAGGGGACTTGGGGATTACTTGGAGAGTATAGAGACCTCCCAGGAGTTAAAAGATACAGTATTCACCTTATTGAAATTTAAGGGAGATAGGGAGATACTGGGAGAGGTAAAGGAGGTATTAAAAGACTATCCTCTATCACTCCAGGCTTTAGAGAACTTAGAGGAGATACTAGAGTTTGTAAAGAAGGAGGATGTAGTTATAAATTTCGGGATAGCGAGGGGATTGGATTACTACACAGGTATGGTATTTGAGATATACGGGAAGAGGGAGGGGGCTAAGCAGGTATGTGGTGGGGGTAGATACGACAACCTCATAGAACTCTTTGGAGGGGAGCCTACACCTGCAGTTGGTTTTGCCTATGGGTTTGACAGGATAATGTTGAATATCCCTGATTTTGAGGTAGAGGAGGAGGTTATACTGATAGTACCTGTTAAGAAGGATAGGGGTTTATTGAAGAGATCTTTACAGATTGCAGATGAACTTAGGAGAAAGGGGAAGGTTGTAGAGGTAGATCTGATGAACAGGAGGTTGAACAAGGCACTTAACTACGCCAACGCCCTTGGGATTAAAAAGGTTGTAATTGTGGGTGAGAGGGAGTTGGAGAAGGGGATGGTGTTAGTAAGAGATATGAGAACTGGAGAACAGGTAGGTGTAAAGTTGGAGGAGTTAGGAGAGTTTGTTTAACAGAACAATAGTAGATGTTAGTTCCTATCTAAAAATTCTGAATAAAATAAAAAATAATAATATATTTATAAAAAATTAATGAGAAACTGTTTTTAAAATAAAATACCTCTATATATTTCAAAATCGATTTTACTTTCTACTCTCCTAGTTATTGAGGAAGGAATATAATCCTCCCACCATGATTAACACTATCCTTTAACTACAACGGTAAATATTATTTATATCATGGTAGAATTTTCTAATCTTATCTTATGTTCAAGAAAAAACATTTTAGAGATAGATATAGTTAATAACTCACTTCCTTTTTTATGTGTTTAGTTAATGTTTTTTCAATTAAAATTTAATCTAATAATAATATCAATAAAAAAGAGTTAGTGCTAATAAATAAAATTGTTTATATCTCTTTGGGATATCTTGAGCACTAGAAAAGCAAAGTATGATTTTTATCAACCCTTCTTCTTAGGATATTTTATTTTTCTTTATTTTATTACTTTTTGTTTTTATTACATTCTGTTTTTTACTATTACTATTAAGTTGAGAATTTTTAATTACTATATTATTATTTTAATGAAATTAAGATTATTAATATTATTTTTAAAAATAAAATAAAAATTAAAAAATTATAACTCCTATTTTCTTATTAGAATTCCTCGACATCTAGAAAGCGTCAATTTTTTGCTGGCCATGATTTTTACATGATAATAGAGCCAATAAAATCTTTCTAAGTAAAAAAAAAAGGATTAGCAAGTTTATCTCCATATATCCCAGATATTCCAGAAAGAACATGGTGATTTATTTTCACCTATGGTTTACTCCTTTATAAATTATTGAAATTTTTATTTTTATTAAAAGTTTTTGAATATTATTTTTAAACATCAATCACTTAAGATATATCGACAACACTTTTAAGGTTAAAGTTATGATCCATATTAAGGATGAAATAGGAGTACTAGGAATAGATGATGGGCCCTTCAGTAAGGAGAGTAAAGAGGTACTCCTAATAGGTACCTACTACAGGGGTAATAGAATATTGGATGGTGTTTATTTTAAAAGAATTGAAAAGGACGGTATGGATTCTACAGAAAAGATCGTTGAGATTGTAAAGGGAAAGCATGAAAAAAAGATAAATGTAATATTTTTAGATGGTATAACCTTTGGAGGCTTTAATATTGCAGATATTCACAAGATATATGAGAAAACTAATATTCCAGTGGTTGCTGTAATGAACAACCTGCCAGACTATGAAAAAATAGAGAGGGCTCTGATGAAATACTTTAAAGACTATGAAAGCAGGATATCTATATTACGTTCCTTACCAAAGCCTGAAAAATTTGATGATATATATCTCCAGTACGTAGGAATAGAGAGAAAAACCTTAGAGTTGATTATTAAAAAAACGAGATTGAAAAGTAAAGTTCCTGAATGTTTAAGGGTGTCTCATCTCATAGGGAGAGGTTTTCTCTACCTTTAAAACTACAATCCCAGTAGTAAAGATTTTATATCTAGGTTGTGAGTATAGGCATCCTCTCCATGTCCAGGTAGTATTTTAGATATACCTCTCTCCTCAATTATCCTCTGGAGTTTTAAAATTGAAGATTTTAACTCTTCTAAGTTTCCAGTGGGAAAATCCCACCTACCTACACCATGGGCAAATAGGGTATCTCCAGTTATCAGATAGTTGCCACATATTAAAGATATACTGCCTTTGGTATGGCCAGGAGTTTCTACAACCTCGATATTGCACCTCCTTAACTCCTCTAAAACCTCCTCTAAGGGTATAACCTCCCTTGGAGGAACCATCTTACTGTTGAAGAGTGGAGCAAGTGTAATATCACTACCTCTCCTTAAGACCTCTACCTCTGCATTATGAATTATAACAGGTACATGGAAGTGATCCTCGTAGAGATAATCTCCTCCTGTATGATCGTAGTGGCAATGGGTGTTTATTATAAAGTCTATATCCTTTACAATACTTTCCATTTCTTCTAAGGTAGAAAGGAAGCCCTCTGGCATTCCAGGATCTACGAGAATATTTCTTTTACCTACTATAAGGTATTTGTTGCACTCGTATCCTTTTCCCTCTATTTTGTATATTTTCATGTTATCTCTTTTATTATTTTTAATTAGTAGATTTATAGATAAAAATAATAATTATAATAATAAAAATATGATAAATAAAAATTATTATTGACTCCGGAATTCTCTAACGATTATAAAAGGGTTTAAAAATATGTATTTACTTAATCCCTAACAATTACAAACCTTCCCGCTGAGGAGTGCCTGGGATGTGCAGATATCCCTAATTCTTTTAGATACTTATAGGTATAGGTATCCCTTCCATGGATAAAAACCTCTCCTAAATCCTCTGGAGTGTTTATATCTATTGAGATGTAAAAAGAAGAATAGATGTATAATTTTACCTTATTTCTTCTACATAGTTCACAATGTTTTAAAAAACTAAAACCTTCATAAGATGGTTTTATAACATCTTTAGGGTTTAAAATTAGTAGATTTGTTCCTCCTCCTCTTGATGGACATATAAGTACAGATCTCTTCCTATTCTCCACCTTTTCTATCAATCTACTAATATCCTCTTTCCTAATAAGAGGCACATCTGCAGGTACTATCGCTACTGTATCATCTTCTATCCTCCCAATGGCGTATTGGAGAGCATCGTTGAGGTCTTTGGTATCATTTTCTAATATCGGTATAATTCCCAACTCCCTTGAAAATGAGAGTATATCCTTATCTTTACTTACAACGTAGATACTATTACAGGCATTTTTCAACCCAGTGTAAACATCCAAGAGCATGTTTTTTATAAGATTTTCTCTCTCATCAGGTGTTAAAATATCCTTTAATCGTGATTTTGCAGATTTTAAAGGTGAGACAGGGATTACTACTGAAGACATCTTCTCACATTACCTACTGTTGGTAATTAGAAAGGTGTATTATGTTAAAAAACTTTAAATATTCTAAATAAAATATAAACTTCTTTTGACAACATTGAGGTGAGAAGGATGTTAAATGAACCAATAATAGAGATAGCCACAAAGGATCCAGTTACAATTACTCCAGATACTCCAATATCCAAGGCCATAGGGATAATGGAAAAGCACCACTTCCACAATCTGATAGTATTAGATGAAGAAGGAAATATATACCTAGTCACTATGCACGATCTACTGTTAGCATCATCTATAAACGAAAATGTAGAGACCCTAATGTTCAAACCACACTGTGTAAATCAGAACACTCCTGTAATAGATGCTATATGTGAGATAATAGACAGTGGTCAAAGAGCGGCACCAGTGGTAGATGACGAAGAAAAATTGGTGGGTATCGTTACAGATTACGATATAATGAGTAGGGTAGGTAGATCTGAACTCTTAAAAGATGTTAAAATAACCAAGGTAATGACTAGAGATCCTATAACTATATATGAGTATGAGAGTATAGGTAAGGCTAGGAGTTTAATGAGGAAACATAACATAGGTAGGTTGATAGTACTGGATAGAGACGGTAAGCCTGTAGGGATGGTTACAGAGGACGATATACTGAGGAAGATATACAAACCTAAAAGGAGAATGACACTAGGGGAGGTAGTGGGAGAGAAGATTCCAAGAATGTCTCAGCCTGTTTCCCTTATTATGAGTACTCCTCTAATAACTGCAGATATTGACTCCACCATCCCAGAGGTTGCCAGAATCATGGAGAAGTACGATATAAGGGGAGTTCCCATCATGAAAAAGGGAATATTGAAGGGGATAGTTACAAGAGTAGACATAATGAAATATATCAGGGAACTGAGAAAGGAGAGGGTTGTAGAGGTGGAGATCTACGGTGAATTTGATGAGGATATGAAGGAACTGGCAGAGAGAATACTGATGACAGAGGTTAAGAAGATAGTTAAGTACTCTGGAAAACTTCACTGGATAAAGATAGCAGTAAAGAAGGAGCATGACAAAGGAGGAGTGCCCTACTATCATGTTAAGGTATACGTTAAGACTCCTAGAAAACTCTATGTAGGAGAGGGACGTCCCAAGTTGTCCACCAGTAAGAGAATGGAGATGGAGGAAGAGGATATCATATTAGTAACGGAAAAACAGAGATGGGACTTTATCGAAGTATTGAAGGATGCCTTAGATTCAGTTCTGAAACAGATAGAGATAGATAAGGAGAGAGAACATCCTAAACATGCGAAAAGGATTATAGAAGAATAAATTATTTTTTATTTTTTAATAGATTTATTAATTCTACTTAAGTCTTGGTCATAAAAATTCTAAGATATTTAACAACGTGTATGTTTTATGAAACATCCATGGCTGGGATCTCTTATTAAATCACTACTTAAGTCTCTGAAAAAATATTTCATACTTCTATTATCATATATTATTATAAAAATAATAACGATAAAAAATAGTAAAATAGTTAAAAAGTAGATTTAAAAAACAAAAAATATACAAATATATTTATCTTCTACTTCTGAATATTGAAGGAAAGGGGCGATTTTCTAAATATAATTATATTACTCTAGTTCCCATCATAAGAATAGTTTAAAGGATAATAAAAAATATATACCTTAATTCCCATCAAAGTAATGATTTAAATAATAAAAAATAATAAAAACTGAAAAAATATTAAAATATTATTAAAATATAATACTTTTAACAAAATTAATAATAGCAACTGTTAAGAAGGATCTGCTCCACTTCTCCATAGTGTCTTAGAGCGTCCCAGGAGGAGATTATTTATCTCTTATTTTGATTTTAATACCATCTTTTTATACTTTTATTATAATTATTATTCTTATCAGAATTTTTTTGATGGGAATTAGGGTAAATATATTATAAAAATAATAAAAAGAATTTAAAATAAAAACTTCTATTATCCTAGATATAACATTTTAAAAATAATATTAAAGGAGAATGATCCTCTGTATATCTTTTAATACAAGAATTCAGAGTAAGATCTCCTATCTTATCTAAAGATTCGGAAAGATCCTAAGGGTATTTAATAGTTTTTATTTTTATATAGATTTTATACTGATTATTTTAATCATGATTTTTATTATTATAACAATTATTATTATTTTTCATTTTTTCATTGTTCTTTTAATCACTACTGATGGGAACTAAGGTAATTATATTATTATTTATTTTGATCTATTTATTCTCATCAGGGTTTTTATTTTTTAATTTTACCTCTTATCATTTACCATTAATTTTAATTATTAAATTTTTTATTATAACTCTTCTGACATCCACACATATTTAGCAACAAAAACTATATAAAATTAAATAATTATAAAAATTTAATAATACTGATATCACTTATTTTGGAAGGGTAATAACATGGTCGATATGGATAGAATTAGTGTATCTCTACCTACAAAACTACTGGAAGAGTTCGATAAGGTAATATCTGAAAGGGGCTACGCATGTAGAAGTGAGGCAATAAGAGACGCCATAAGGGATTACATTGTTAAGCATAAGTGGATACGTAGTTTAGAGGGGGAAAGGATAGGCAATATATCTATTATATATAGCCATCACTCTCCTGAATTGATGAAGAAATTAACAACTATCCAGCATTCCTATACAGATCTAATTATAGCAACCCTCCATATGCATTTAGATCATGAACACTGTATGGAGGTAATCCTTGTAAGGGGGGATGCAAAGAGAATAAAGGAACTTACAGACAAATTGGCATCTCAAAAGGGAGTTAAATATGTTAAATTGACAGTAATGGCGCCTGGTGGCAAAATCCCTGAGTAAATTATTCCACAACCTCAAAACCTCTACTTTCTAACTCTTTTCTCTTTTTCTTTATAGTTTTTACAACCTTCTCCTCATCCTCTATCGCTATAAAGTTCAAGGTATGTTTTGTATCCCTATAGAAGGGAGGTTTCTCAATATTTAGATTCCCATCTACGTACTTTACAAGAGATTCATTTAAAAATAAACTGTATCCCTTTTTAACTAACTCTATACCTTGAATGGGATCCTTGACAACTTTCCTTACCCTAAAATATATACCTCTACTTTTCAACACATTCCACAGGATCCTCTGAGGAGAGTACCTTACCCCTATTAAGTTCTTTACATCGAATTTATCTCTGTACACCATTACCATATAGTCGTATACCACAGGTATAGGATCTCCTAACCTATAACTCCAGTAGGGATCGTCTATACCGAGGATTTTTACCATTCCCATCCTGTAGAGTTTTAGGATGTTGTCAAATGAGGATATTATTATATTGTCGAACAGCATCCTACCTATCTCACTAGATATAAACCCGCAGGCTATAAAGGAGGTTTCTCCCATCCTTCTCTTTATTCTCTGATAGTACTCAAGGATCTCCTGTCCCTCCTCAGTAACAACAGTTCCAGAGGTTGAAGATTGGATAATCTTTATTCCTAACTTCTTCTCAAGTCTTTTTATCTGGATATTCACTGAAGAGGTAGGTATATTGAGTATTTTGGCAACTTTGTTCTGGGATTTTGTTTTTAGGAGTAGTTCTATTATTTTTATCTGATTTTCAGTTATCTCCTTTCCTCTGTATTTTATGTTTATCTTACTGGAGAGATCCATGTTATCTTTAAGTTCGATTATTTGCTATAGCCTGGTTTTTATTAAAGTAATAGTTAAAAATAAAAAATATAATAAAAAGTATTATTATCAAAAAAATTATTTTAACACTAAAAAGAATGATTCTTAGAGGAGTTTTTCCGATTTATTTTTTCATTTTTTTAGGTAAGTATCCAAAGAATCTCTCTGGATATAACATCGTTTTTTATTATTTTTTAATTAGTAATAATAGTTTTTTTAAATATCATTCTTATATGCCCTACCTTTCCATGGATGAGTCGTATCCCTCTACCAGTATTTTAACAATACGCTCTCCACTTTTACCATCTCCAAAGGGATTTCTCCAGTTCCTACTTCTCCTAAGCATAGTATCTACTGCCTCTAAAATGTCTCCCTTCTCCACATCTACCAATATATTACTTCCAACTTCCAAGGTTTCTGGGCGCTCTGTATTCTTCCTTAAGGTGATACAGGGAACCTTCAATATACATGCCTCCTCCTGTACCCCTCCACTGTCTGTTAATATCAACTTGGCGTACTTCTCCAGGATGAGGAATTTAAAGTACCCTATTGGTTCAAGTATCTTTATATTACTATTTTTTAACTTATCCCAAAGGCAGTATTTCTTTAACTTATTTTCTGTCCTTGGATGGGCTGGAAATACAACAGTCTTGTCGTAGTACTCTGCCACTTTAAGTATCCCCTCTACTATACTCTTCAACCTCCTCCTGTTATCTGTATTCTCCGCCCTATGGATGGTAAGTAAAAAGTAATCCCTATCTCTAACTATATCTAACATCTCTTCCTCAAAGATCTCCTCCTTTCTCCTTTCTGCAATTTCAATATTCTGAAGTGTAGCATCTACTATGGTGTTCCCAACGAGAAAAACATTCTCCCTTATACCTTCTCTTCTAAGATTCTCCTCTGCAACCTTTGTAGGTACAAAGAGGTAGTTAGATATATGATCTGTTAAAACCCTGTTTATCTCCTCTGGCATACCTCTGTCGTAACTCCTCAGTCCTGCCTCAACATGGGCAACTTTTATTCCCAACTTCGAAGATGCAAGGGCTCCCGCAAGGGTGGAATTTGTATCTCCCTGGACAACTACTATATCAGGTTTTTCTCTTATTAAAACCCTTTCTATCCCTTCAAGCATCCTCCCTGTCTGTTTCCCATGGGAGGCAGATCCTACTCCTAAGTTGTACTTAGGTTCTGGAAGGTTTAACTCCTTAAAAAAGATACGATCTAAGTTTTCAGAGTAGTGTTGATTGGTGTGTATAATAAAGTATTCGATATCGTTGTTTTTAAATTCCTCTAACTTTCTTATTATAGGAGATAATTTTATTATCTCGGGACGGGTTCCAAGGACTATCCCAACTTTCATTTAGAACACCAATAAGGGTATTACAAATTTTATATTAAACTTATAAAATAACTAGCATATAAAGGAGAAGGAATCTCTATGTTGGGAGTTGGATCTATTTTTTCCTATTTCCTTATTTTTACCTAAACTGAGGTTATTGATAAATTTTTAATCATTATTTTTATTTTAATTTAATTTATATTAATGTTAAAAAATATTATTATAAACCTTAGGTCCCATCAAAAGGATAGTTTAAAGAATAATAAAAATAATTATAAAAATAAAAAATAAAAAAATGTTTAAAATAAAACTTCTATAACCCAGATATAACATTTTAAAAAGAAGATTGAAGGAGAAAAATCTTCATAATAAAATTAATGATAGCAGACTGTTAAGAAGGATCTCCTCCACTTCCCTAGTACCTTAGAACATCTCAGGAGATTATCTTTTATTCTATTTTAATACCTTCTTTTATTATTTTTATTATAGTTATTATTCTTATCAGAATTTCTTTTGATGGGAATTAAGATTATTATAATTATAATTTACTTTTTATATAATCCACCACCTCCTCTATCTTAACCCTCTCCTGTTCCCTACTGTTTCTATACCTAACTGTAACTGTTCCATCCTCTAAGGTTTGACCGTCAACTGTAATACAGAATGGTGTTCCTATCTCATCCATCCTCATATATCTTCTACCAATTGCTCCCTTGTCGTCGTACTGGGCAACTATACCTTCTTTTCTAAGAATCTCCTTTATACTCTTGGCGATCTCAGGTAGTCTATCCCTATTTACCAGTGGGAATACTCCAACCTTAACAGGTGCTACCTTAGGTTTCAGATCTAAATATACTCTATCTTCCTCTTCTCTATAAGAGTGCTCGAGGAGACAGTAGAGTATCCTATCTATACCGTAAGATGGTTCAATTACATGGGGCAGGATCTTCTCCCCCCTTATCTTTTTAACAACCTTTTTTACCTTTACATAACTCTCCAGTATCTCAAACTCCTTAACCTCTCCATCTTTTTCTACCCTCAATATATATTTCCCCTTCTCCTTTAACTCCTCTACCATCCTCTCCATCTCTTCGATATCCATCTCCTTCAATCTCTCCTCTACAAGTTTTAAATCCCTCTTAAATATCCTTCCAACCTCCTTATAGTTCAACTCTACCTCGTAGGTTTCAACCTCCTTAGGTTCATCGTATTCAACGAATATTCTAAGATCTACACCACTGTGGTTCATATGAGCCCTTAGATCGTAATCTGTCCTATCTGCAATACCTACGCACTCTATCCATCCAAATCTCTCTGTATATATCTCTGCATCCCAACAGTCAATTGCATAGTGGGCCATCTCATCTGGTAGGTGTTGTCTAAATCTCAACTTATCTTCGTCTATCCCTATATCTATAAGAAACTTCTTGGTAAGAACTATAAAGTACCCTATAGCCTCATGTCTAACTATCCCCCTCCTAACAGCCTCCCCTATGGTTATCTTTATTACCTTCTCCTCTGGATCTATAGATCTATCCATCTGCCTATCTGCCGGAAGTAGTGGAATAACCTCATCCTCCACCTCTTTAAATCTCTCATGGGTCTTCTCCTTAGGGTGGACGAAGAACTCCCCCTCAGCCTGGTTAAACTCCCTCAACCTTATAACTCCCTGCCTCGGTGATATCTCGTTTCTATACGCCCTCCCGATCTGTGCCACTCCAAAGGGTAGTTTATTCCTAAAGAACCCTGCCAACCTCCTAAACTGTATGAATATTCCCTGGGCAGTTTCTGGCCTCATATACCCAGTTCTCTTGCCCCCTGGCCCTATAGATGTTACAAACATAAGGTTGTACCTCTTTACCTCCCCCAACTCACCACCACATTTTGGACACCTTACATTATATTTCTTTATAAGTTCCTCCAACTCCTTTAGAGATCTTCCCTCTGTATCTACAGATACACACTCCTCAATAAGATGATCTGCCCTGTACGACTCTAAACACTCCTTACACTCCACAATTGGATCTGTGAAGTTATCCACATGCCCTGACGCCTTTAAAACCTCGTAAGGTGTTATAGTTGGAGAGTCTATCTCGTAGAACTCCTCCCTTACAACGTAGTACTCCCTCCAGATGTTTATAATATTATTTTTAAGCATAGTACCTAAAGGACCGTAATCTACAAAACCTGCAATTCCCCCGTATATCTCAAAGGAACTCCAGAGATAACCTCTTCTTTTAGCTAGATCCATTACCTTCTCATACTTGTCTCTCTTCATGGCATCACCTAGGTATTGATCTTTTGAGTTTTAGATGAATCAAATATATTAATCTACACTATCAATTGTCGAAAATACATTTTAAACTTTTAATAAAAATAATAGATAATAATAAATAAAAAAGTCCTAAAAAAAGAGTTGACAAAATCCTACACTTTCTCGATTGGATATTTAATCCTATAATATCAAAAATATCGACAATCTAAGATTTTTATTTTTTTATTAGATTATAATTATTATTATCTATTATTTTTTATCGAGGTCCTTCTATACTGTTCTAATAAATATTTTTATCCAGGATTATAAATAAACAAAGATAAAATAAAAAAGGAGAGTTATTCCCTCTTTTTATCCTTGTCTTCCCTTATAATAACTAACTCCTCTACCTGTATGATAACGTTCTTGAGTATTATTCTTACATTGGAGGGCAACCCCATAAATCCGCCTGGGAGGGATATAGTAGGAACTGTTATCTCTCCTTCAGATGGCATAGGTGTTACGTATTCCACTCCTATCCCTTCAGATTCCTCCATACTAGCCTCTACAGGTCTCTCTAATTCTACCCCTGTGGCTTCCTCTACTCTGACTTCCTCCTCTTCTACAACCTCCTCTGAAATTGCCCCCCAGTTCTCCACTACAGGGTGGTTCTTCTCCTTCAAAAACTTCTGGAGTTCATCTATATTGGATATATCCTCCTCAGTTGCTATCTTGTCCCTTAGATCTTCAGGTATGGCATCAACTACCTTCTCCTTGAGATCCTTAGGTAGCCACACCACCCTCTTCCATCCTCCATCTGCCTGGAGGAACTTAGGAGATTTCATATAGGCTATACTTATACCACAGAAGCCCTCAACCTGTTGCCCTCCACTACACTGTCCTGCCAATCCTGAGAATGGAACCCCTATTGGAGTCTCTCCCTTGTAGGACCTATGTACTATACCAAAACCATTAACCTCTGGGATGTAAAAGGCTATAGCCTCGAAGCAACCACAGGAGGTACAAGGTTTATCTAAGGCACTGTGTAGGGCAACAGATTCTATAGCCCCCTGGGATCTGCTATACACTGTCTCATTAACTCCCTCGTAAATACCCTTTACATCGTCGAGACACTCCCCTTTAGATATCTCGAATATAGGCCCCTCTGGATCTATCTTGGCGGCAGCCCTTGCATCTAAGTAGTTTATACCTCCACAGAGTGCAGGTCTATCTGGAGTTATAACACATACGTGGGTAGGTGCGAAACTCTGGCACATTATACATCCGTAGAATACATCTACATCCTCCTCGTGGAGGCTCCTCGTCCTCTCATCCCTTTTGGCGTATATTTCCCTAGCCCTCTCCAACTCCTCCTTAACCTTCTCTGGATCTGTTATAATCTTAACATCAACATGTTTAATAAAGGGAAACTCCCCCTTGAACATCTCCTTTAAAACCTCTCCTATGTGTTTCAATCTCAATCCCTTCTCGAAGGCATCCTTACTAATCCTAATCCAGATGTTATCCCTCTGGTTTAGATGCATAACCCCCTCTATGTAGTTGAAGAACTCATGGACCCTTCTCTCCAATACCCCCTCTAAGTCCTCCTCCAGTCCATCCCCACTGACATTTACTATCACTGCAAAAGGTACTCTACTTCCCTCCTCTATCTTGTCTAAGTCATCCCCTATAACCTCCACCTTATCAGAGGCGCCATCTACAACCTTAACCAGTTCAAAACCGTAGGATTTAGGTCCCGCCAATTCTACATACATATCAGGTTTTCTTATCCTCTCCCCCTCATTCATTGGACCTACTGACACAGGAACGTCCATCTCTTTCACCTAATATATTTATCATTATCAATCATTATAATTAAATTAGAGGTATATCTAAATTTTACCCTATTTATATCTTATTGTGAAAAATATGAAATATCGTAATAACGATATATTTATGTAAAAAATAGCAAAAAATTATAACAAATAAAAAAATGTGGAAATATGAGTAGAATAACCTATGAAATCTTAGAGTTGGCATACGCCATTAAAAGACAGAAGACCGTAATATACAGCATAAGTATATTGTTCTTAATATCCTTTGTAGTCTCCTATATACTGATTTTAAATAGTCCTGGAATTCAAAATTTTGGAAATGAGATGTTGACAAAGTTTTTAACCTCTCTCAATTTAAAGAATATTGAAAATATGGAGGTAGGAGAACTTTTCTTTTTAATAATTATAAATAATATCTTCGTAAATATATTAAACTATATTCTCAATATATTTTCAACGTTAATTATAGTATTCAACGCCTTCATCTTGGCATACGTCCTATCGATAAGTAATCCATTGATATTTATACTCCTTATATGTCCCCATGGCATCGTAGAAATCCCTGCTTTGATATTAGGAAGTAGTGCAGGTGTTGTCCTCTTTATGTCCTTTGTAAATAGGTTGAAGGGTAATAAATTTGAGGCTAATGATCAGTTTTGGGATTCTCTAAGATTGCTCTTTGTTTCAATAGTACTATTTACAGTGGCAGCATTTATTGAAAGTTTTATCACCTTTGGAATCAAATCTTTACTTTTACAATATATTTCTTAAAATAAAAACTGTATTAAAAATAAATAATAATTATAATAAAATAAAACTAAAATCTTTATTAACAATATTTTTAGATCTCTTCCCATGATAAAAATGATTATAGATGTAAAAATTAATTAAATTAAAAACAGAAAATATTTAAATACCGTCCATCTCGAATTTTCATGAAAACTAAAGAAGGAACTACCTAAACCTTATTAATAACATTATTAATTATTATTGTTTTTGATTGGAATTAAGATTTTTAATTATCCCTAGACAAGAATTAGGTTCTTATTAAAATTTTTATTAAACAATGATTTTATAGTTGTTTTAAATAGTGTTTTTATAATTTTTACTCATTGTTAATTATATATTAACTTATTTATAACAGTGTAATCAAAATTATAACTTCCCTATATTTACCTATAGGTACTTAATTAATAGAAATTAGATGAAAAAACTAAAAAATAGTAATCAATTAACCAGGGTGGATCCATGTTATCCATTGAAAATCTATCTGTACAGGTGGAAAATAAGGTTATACTGAAGAACATTAACTTAAACATAAACGTTGGAGAGGTTCATGTACTCTTTGGTCCAAATGGGGCAGGAAAATCTACATTGATAAATACTATTATAGGGAATCCAAGGTATAAAGTGGTAGAGGGAAGTATATACTTTAAAGGTAAAGATATAACTGATATGCCTATATACGAGAGGGCAAAACTTGGGATAGGATTGGCCTATCAAAATCCACCGGCGGTACCTGGAGTAAAATTGAGAGATCTTTTAAAGATAATCTCGAAGGTAGATTGGGAAGAGATAGAGAAGATGGCAGAAGTATTAAACTTTAAGGATTTCTTAGATAGGGATGTTAATGTAGGCTTTTCAGGAGGGGAGGTTAAAAGGTCTGAACTGTTGCAGATATTTGCCCAAAATCCAGATTTCATAATGTTTGATGAGCCTGATAGTGGGGTAGATGTGGAGAAGGTCAAACTCTTAGGGAGGATTATAAACCATCTTCTCCACAAGGACAAAAAGCCTGCAGATAGGAAGAAATCAGGTTTAATAATTACCCATATGGGACATATATTGAAGTTTATAAATGTAGATAGAGCCCATATACTCTACAATGGAGTAGTCGCCTGTTCAGGTGGTCCAGAGGAGATACTTAACACTATAATAAAGTATGGTTACGAGAGGTGTATAGCATGCTATCAAAAGAGAAGGCAGAGCGAATAAAGAGAATTGCTGAAAAGTATAGAGATGTTCCTGCACCTCACGGCGAGGATATAGATCTTAGTAAATATAGGATAGAGGAGAGCAGGATAGATATAAACTCGTTAGAAGATCTTAGTGAGGAAGAGAAATCTAAGTTGGAAAGTATAGGTATTGATACCAGGGAGGAGAGTACTTCAGGTTCCTATCTACAGATAAACAACGATGTTGTCTATACAAGGGCAAAGTCTAAGATAGAGATCATACCTATCTCAGAGGCTCTGAAAAAGTATAACTTAGATGATTACTTTTGGAATTTAGTAGAAATAAAGGATAAATATACAGCCAGAGTGGCTCTGGAGAGGACAGGGGGGTTCTTCATAAGAGTTCCTAAGGGGGTTAAGGAGACTCTACCTCTTCAGACTTGTTTATTGATCGGTAAGGAGAATGCGTCTCAGAATGTTCATAATATAGTGATAGTTGAGGAGGATGCAGAGTTAAATATCGTCACAGGCTGTGCAACCTCTCCTCATGTAAAATCTGGACTACATATTGCAGTTTCTGAATTCTATATAAAGAAAAATGGGAAATTGACATATACCATGATACATGACTGGGGAGAGAATGTCCATGTAAGGCCAAGAACTGGAATCTACATTGAAGATAATGGAGTGTTTATAAACAACTACGTTGTAATTACTCCTGTAAAATCTATACAGAGTTATCCAACTGTATACTGTGCTGGAAAGAACTCGAAGGCTACACTTCAAACTGTGGTCTATGGGAGGAAAGAATCAAGGATAGATCTTGGTTCCAAGGTAATACTCTCTGGAAATGAGAGTAGGGCAGATATCATATCTAGATCTATAGCAGATGACACCTCCGAAGTTGTAGCCAGAGGAAGGTTAGTTGGAGAGGGAGAAAATATAAAGGGACATCTCGAGTGTAAGGGGTTGATAATATCAGACAATGCCCGTCTCTATGCAGTTCCTGAGTTAGATGCTAGGAGATCTAATATAGATCTCTCCCATGAGGCAGCAGTTGGGAAGATTGCAGAGGAACAGTTGATATACCTCATGTCACGAGGTCTTACTGAAGAGGAGGCGGTATCTCTTATTATCAAAGGGTTCCTAAGTATGGATCTCTCTGGACTTCCTCCAACACTTGCAAAGGCTGTGGAGAGAATAATGGATATGACACTTGAAGGACTGTAAAGTAGAGTGTATTATTAAGGGATCTCTATGGATATAGACATTGGCGTAGTTATTCATGGGCCAGGGATAGTGGACAGTGGCTACGCAGAGAAGATCCTTGATATACTTAGAGAGTTTTCAGAGATTTGCAATATAGATATTAGGGTAACTGCTAAAGTTGGAGGAAATATGGGGAGAGTTGCAGTTATCGACAGAAAATTAGAGGACATCATCGATATATCAGAGAGGCTCTACCCATCTCAATGTTTAAAAAGATTAAAGGATAAGGATATACTTTTTCTCTTAAACTATGGTAAGTCTAAAGAGACAGGACATACCTTTGGGAGAATAGTTGTAGAGAGAGCAGAGTTAGATAAACCTGTAATACAGATAGAGAGACCAGGAGAGGATGATGGAAGTGTCTTAGTATGGAACAGGGAAAGGTGTAGTGGAAATATTAAGAAAATTTTAGACACTTTAGTATCTTATATATCTGAGAGGTTAGGATTAAAGGTTGAAGAGTGTATTGGAAGTAGGTTATCAGTATGGGAGGAGGAAGGTAGGGTTTTTAGAAGAATAGATACAGTTGATCCTGGCGAGAGTATCTTGGTAAATGGGATTATAGTGGGAAAGGCCCTGGGGAGTCCTGTAGTGTTAATATCTGAAAGGGGTAAAATCGTTGAGATTATCAACGGAGAAATAAAGAAGGATGGAGTAGAGAGGTTAGGATCTGTAGATTTAAAAAATGCTATTGTAAAAACTGGAGTTTTAAGGAAAGGTTCTTTTAAAAATCTAAAGATTACAGAGAATTGTAGATCCACATTAAATGACTCTCTAGGAGATGTGTTGATTGTAGATAGGGGGGAAAGGGATGTTCTAAGGGAGTTGAGAAATAGAAATATTTCCACTGTGATTACCATCGGTAGTGATACTACTCTGATCCTAGGTAATGTTCTTGGGAGATTCAATGTTAAAGTGGTAGGGATCGTAGATGAAGATATATACAGATACAAAGTAGTGGAGGACCTTAAGGTAACTGAGGGTTCAAGGATCTTTCTATTGAAAAACTGTGAGTGTTATCAAGTTGGAAATCTGTTGATGGAACATTTAAAAGGTAAGAGATTAAGGTATGAGGATACTTTAAGATATGTAAGTGATTTATTGGAGAAGCATAAAGTTATTTATGAGATTCTAAACTTTTAAATCTAAAATCATAAAAATATAAAAGGATAAAACATGATGAAGATATACTTCGCCACTGGAAATCCCAACAAGGTAAAAGAGGCAGAAATTATCTTAAAAGATTTAGAGGGTATAAAAATAGAGGCGATAAACCTCCCATACCCAGAAATCCAGGGAACCTTAGAGGAGGTTGCAGAGTTTGGTATAAAGTACCTCTACAGTAAGATAAAGAAGCCTGTATTTGTAGAGGACAGTGGATTCTTTATAGAGGTTTTGAAGGGCTTTCCAGGTACCTACTCAAGATACGTCCAGGAGACCATAGGAAATGAAGGTATATTGAAACTTATGGAGGATTTTAAGGGGGAGGAGAGGAGGGCTTACTTTAAAAGTGTAGTAGGTTACTGTGATGAAGATGGTGTAAAGTTGTTTAAAGGTGTTGTAAGAGGTTGGGTATCTCAGGAGATAAGGAGTAAGGGATATGGTTTCGCATACGACAGTATATTTATCCCAGAGGGAGAAAATAGAACCTTTGCAGAGATGACAAGAGAGGAGAAAAGTAGGATATCTCATAGGAAGAGAGCCTTAGAGGAATTTAAAGAGTATTTAAAAAAGAAATTGAAATAATGATTAAAAATAATAATAATTAAAAATAGTAAAAAAGTAAAAAATAGTAATGAACAAGGCTACCTATAATTTAAACAATAATTTTTTGATAAAAATATTGGACCTGTCCACTTAACATAAACACCACCTCAGTTTATTATAATACAGAACAAATAACCTACAAAAGAAGTTCCAGTTTCTAACAGGATTTTTAGCATTAATAGAGCAGAAAAAGATCTTTACCCTCTGCTTCAGAGAAGAAAACACCGATTCTATCAAACTCCCCCGCCCAAAGGTCTGATGTTCAAAGTTTAAATTAAGACTTTTTAGAGCACTAATTAGCCATGGGGCTTTATCTATAAGGAATTTAGGCTCACCCCTACAGTACTTCAGTACTTTCTTTACAAAGGACCTCGTAATTAGATGATTCCTTATTGTATAGACTCTCATTAAAATTAATTCATTCCTCTCAACATCTACAGCTGAATAAACGTAATAGTGCTTCCCGCCACCTTTAACAACAGTTTCATCCACCGCTATTAGATCTCTTTCTCTTTCCTCTGTTGTAATGGATAATTCTTCTTTAAACTTATTTATCCAGTTCCAAACTGATGTTTTTGAGACTGGATAAATCTCTGAAAGAATTCTGGCAGTTCTTCTTACTGAAGATGTCTGAATGTAGGTTGCAATGGCGAGTGTTTTAATTTCTATAGGTATTTTGTTCCTCTTAAAGATTTTTAATTCCTTTATAATATCTTTTACTCTTAGCATAATAGTATCTTATGTACATTGTTATATATGATGTTTGTTTTATGTGGACAGGACCCAGGACCAAAAATTTTTAAGGAAAAATAACCAATAAAAATAAATACATTTTTTAGGATTCTTTCTGAACACTGGAAGATAAATTTAAGATAATAGTAGAAAGATTTTTATTTAAAGACTTTTTCCTTATTTTTTTATCCTTATTATTTTTATAATTTTTAATTAATTTTTTACCCATTATCTGAGGATAAATATTATAAAAAATTAAAAAAATTCCATCCAAAAAATAATAAAAAACAGTTAAATAAGATATTAAATTAACATTTGTTTATCGAAATTCTATAAACTATATCCCATCATTACAGTAAGACTAGACTAAAAAGAGAAATACTCTGTTTTTAAATCTTATTTTATTAAAATCATTCTGTTTTTTGTCAGATTTTTATGGAAAATTAGAAAATAGATTATATTATTTTATTATATCCTTGAAGTACTTTAAAAGTGAAGGAGCCTTCTTTATAACCTTAAACACTATCTTCTTTACGTCTACTTCCTCTAACTTACCATCTATAGCCTCGGCAATGGCATTTAACTCCTTTTCACTTAACCTCTGTAAAATATTTTTATACTTAAGTTCTGTCATAAGGGTGTTGTAGAACCTCTCCTTCCATCTCCTCTCGTACTCCATAAGAGTCTCCTTAGAGTAATCGCCCTTTTTAACAGATTTACCTGCAACCTCTCCTGCTATGGAACCACAACTCATGGCTAAATATATACCTCCACCTGTTAGAGGACTCACCTGTCCAGCGGCGTCTCCAACTACCATGATGTTGTCATCCACAGTTCTCTCTATAGGCCCTCCAACTGGAACACCACCAAATTTAAACTCTACAGGTGTTGCATCCTTCAACCTACCCTCGAGTATAGGATGTTCTAAAAACTCGTTTAGATAATCTATAGCCTTCTTCTTTTTATCGATTACACCTAAACCTACATTTGCAGTGTCTCCCTTTGGAAATATCCAGGCGTACCCCTTTGGACTTAGATCTCCAAAGTAGAACTCCATCATATGTTTATCTAGGAGTTTAACCCCTGTCATCTCGTACTCTGCACAGGAGCATACCTCTATGGGACTTTTCTTACACTTTAAACCTGCCATCTCCGCCACAGAACTCTCTACACCATCTGCAGCAATAACTATCTTAGTCTTTACAGTATATTCCTCTCCCAGATGGATAACCTTAACTTTAAACCCATCTTCGTATGGATAGAGATCCACCACCCTACTTTTAACTGCTATCTTAGTTCCAACCTTTGCACTCCTTATAGCCAGATACTTGTCGAATATCTTTCTCTCTACAACATACCCCTCTGTCTTACCTCCACTAACCTCTATCCTTTTCCCGTTAGGTGCTATGAGATAACCTCCCTTTATATGACTCCTTACAAACTCCTCACTGGGAGGTATGTTGAACTCCTCCAACTTCGGCACAGCCTCTGCACACCTTACAGGTTCCCCTATCTCCTGGGATTTCTCCACAAGTAAGGTTTTTGCTCCATTTTTAGAGGCGTAGTAGGATGCCATACTTCCTCCAGGTCCTGCACCTACGACTACAACATCGTACTCATCCTTTAATATCCTCCTCATGCTATTCCTCCAAGGCCTTTAATGGACAGACTATCATACATGCCTTACACTTTTTACATCTGTCCTCGTATATAACAACTCTATTCTCTATCAACTCTATAGCCATACTCTTACATACCCCTACACAGGCTCCACAGTATCCACACCTTTCGTAGTTTATTCTCATACTATCACACATATGAATATATAGCATTAATTTTAAAAGTACTAAATACTTAATTAATATTGAAAAATATATCAAATTCGTATTAACAGAGATTTATTTAATCTCTCGTATTTAGGATTTTAACTGTTCTAGGTTTTATACTATATTTATCTTAATTATTTTTATTCTAATATTATTTACTCCTAATAAAAAGTCCAAGATATGTTATCTACTAAGCAATACACCTGTAACATTCAATGATTAGATTATTAGATATAAAATATAATTATTATACCTTAGTTCCCACCAAGTGGTGATTAAAAGGACAATGAAAACAATCAATATAAAAATCATTAAATATCCAAGATCTTTCCGAAATTCTCCTCCAATCTTATTTTTAAAATGCTATATCTAGGATAATAGAAGTTTTATTTTAAAATCTTTTCTTATTTTTTATTTTTATAATTATTATCTTTATTAATCTTTTAAACTATCCTTTTGATGGGAACTAGGGTAATTATTATAATATAATTTATTATTTAAAAAGAAAGAATTAACAATTACTTATATCTTATTTCCTAAGTCCTAGAAAACCCAAAGAATAAGAACAAGACTGACTCTTTTATACAATATTTTTTATCCTAATTTCCATCTAGATACTAATTTATATAACAGTAATCTTTAAATAAATTTATCTACCAATTAGGTAAGGGTAAATTTAAGGAGGTCAGTGGATGACATGCACAATAGTTGTAGGTGGCCAATGGGGAGATGAAGGTAAAGGTAAAATTATCAGTTATATATGTAGTAAGGATAATCCCTCCATTGTAGCAAGAGGAGGAGTAGGTCCAAATGCGGGGCATACTGTAGAGATCGACGGTAAAAAGTATGGTATAAGGATGATCCCCACAGGATTTCCCAACAGAAACTCCATACTGGCCATTGGAGCCGGGGTGTTGGTAGATCCTGAGGTGCTCCTAAAAGAGATAGAGATGCTCCATGAGTTTAAAGTAGGGGAGAGATTAATAGTTGATTACAACTGTGGTATTATAGAGGAGAAACATAAAAAAATTGATAGATCCAACGATCACCTGGCTAAGGAGATAGGTACCACTGGAACAGGTTGTGGTCCTGCAAATGTAGATAGAGTTATGAGAGTGTTGAAACTTGCTAAAGATATAGAGTCCTTAAAACCCTACCTAGGAGACGTTTCTGAAAGGATAAATGAAACCTTAGATAGGGGAGAAAACGTCCTAATAGAAGGTACCCAAGGTACCTTACTTTCCCTATACCATGGAACCTATCCCTACGTGACCTCCAAGGATACAACGGCATCCTCCTTTGCAGCAGATGTTGGTGTAGGGCCTACAAGGATAGATGAGGTTATAGTTGTCTTTAAATCCTATCCAACAAGGGTAGGAGAAGGTCCATTTCCTACAGAGATACCTCCTGAAGAGGCGGAGAGGTTAGGCCTTGTAGAGTACGGGACAGTTACTGGACGTAGAAGGAGGGTGGGCTACTTTGACTATAAACTAGCCAGGAAAGCCTGTAGGTTAAACGGTGCTACCCAGATAGCAATCACCTGCTTAGACAAGTACGACAGGAGATGCTACGGAATTACAAGGTACGAAGACTTAACTGAGAAGGGAAAGAGTTTCATAGAAAAGGTAGAAGAGGAGACTGGCGTCCCTGTGACCATCATCTCTACAGGACCTGAATTACACCAGACCATAGATAGAAGGGAATAAAATAGGAAAGGTGGATCCTTTGCACTGGGCAGATGTAACTGCAAAGAAGGTAATTAAGAAGAGGAAGGACCTTGAGAGGTACGTTGTAGCCTGTGGTATAACTCCTTCGGGGCATATTCACATAGGGAATGCAAGGGAGGTAATCACTGCAGATGCCCTCTACAAAGGACTTCTAAATCAAGGCGTAGAAGGAGAACTTATATTTATAGGGGATACCTACGACCCCCTTAGAAAGGTATATCCCTTCCTACCTGAGAGTTATGAGAGATATGTAGGTATGCCCCTAAGTGAGATACCCTGTCCCGAGGGATGTTGTGAAAGTTACGCTCAACACTTTCTAAAGCCCTTTTTGGAGAGTTTAGACGACTTAGGCATAGAGATGACAGTTTACTGTGCAGACAGGTGCTACAAGGAGGGAATCTACGACGACGCCATAGTTTTAGCGTTGGAGAACAGGGATAAGATAAGGGAGGTACTTAACAGATATAGAAGTGATCCCCTACCTGAAGACTGGTACCCCCTAAGTGTTGTATGTGAGAACTGTGGTAAGTTAAGTACCACCAAGGTAATAGACTACAACCAAGAGGAGAAAACTGTCGAATACCTCTGTACCTGTGGACACAGAAGTGCAGTGGAACCATTTAGAGGTAGGGCGAAACTACCTTGGAGGGTAGACTGGCCTGCAAGGTGGAGTATATTCAAGGTTACTGTGGAGCCCATGGGTAAAGACCATGGAACCTCTGGAGGATCCTACGATACAGGGGTAAAGATAGCCAGGATAGTATACAACTATCAACCTCCTGAGAAGGTGATCTACGAGTGGATACAGTTGAAGATAGGTGAGAAGGCTGTACCTATGTCCTCCTCCTCTGGAGTGGTATTTGCAGTTAAGGACTGGCTAAGTATATGCCATCCAGAGGTTTTAAGGTATCTTATACTTAGAAGTAAACCTTCAAAGCATATAGACTTCGATCTAAAATCTATCCCCAACCTTACAGATGACTACGACCAGTTGGAGAGAAATTATTTTGAATTAATAAAAAGATTGGAAGATGGCGAGGAGTTAAAGGAGGATGAAATGGATAAGATAAGAATATACCAACTGTCCACTCCAAAGATACCAGAGAAACTACCTCTCCAGGTGCCCTACAGATTCTGTGCAGTTATATCCCAGATAGCCTACAGGGAGGATAGAGAAGAAATAGACATGGAGAGAGTATTGGATATTCTAAGGAGAAACAACTACCCTGTAGATGACATGGATGAGTACGACTTTGAAAGGTTGAAAAGTAGGCTCTACATGGCTAGAAATTGGGCATTAAAATATGGAGAGGTACTAGATATAATTCCTCTTGAGGAGGCTATAAAGGAGTACAACAAATTAAGTGAAAAACAGAAGGAGTGGATAAGTGTATTCAGAGATAGACTGAAGGATATAGAGTTTCAAGGACTACTTATACATGAACTTATATACAGTACTGCAAAGGAGATAGGACTAAATCCAAGGGAGGCATTTTTAGCATCCTACAGGATACTTTTAGGTAAAAACTATGGCCCTAAGTTGGGAAGTTTCCTATCATCCTTAGATAGGGAGTTTGTAATTAGGAGGTACTCATTGTTGGAGTAATAAAGGAGGATAACTATTATAAATATTCAGAGAATCTAGAAGTTTTTTATTTTAAAACCCTCTTTATTTTTTATCTTAATGTCAGAAATATATTATAATAAGAAAGATAAATGTAGTAAAAATTTAAATCTCATAGTTATCTCTGTTTATTACTGGACACTGGGAACAAGGTAGGTTTTTGTTAATCTTTCTTTTTAAGAAGTTTAACTCTCTAACTGTTATTTATCTTACTTCGATAATTTTTAATTTTTATCCTTAGTTTCTATCAAAAAAGCCATTTAAAAATTAATTATTAATTATAAAAATAATAACATTTTTTTATCGAAATACTTAAAAAGTTGTTATTAAAAAATTTTAAATAATAAAAAGAGAGTTTATTTGACTATCAACTCTTTGATCTCATTCACGATCTTCTCAGCAGTCCCCTCGTCAATCTCCCTTCCCTTCTGCTCCACAACCTCAACAAGTACCTGTTTAAGATCCTCTCCTGTATCTATTTTCATCTTCTCAATAACAACAGGGTTAGGTTTTATTAAAGCACCTCTAACTAACCCCTCTCCATTTAGAGGTGTCAACATCAAAACTCCAGCGAACTCACCATCTGCCTTAACAAAATAGACGATATCCCCTAAATCTGTTTCGCCAGCCTTTTCAATCTCAAACTTCATCTCTTCGATCTCCTCAAGTTCCTCCATCCTACTGATAGCATCCTCTACAACTGGCTTAATCTCCTCCTCTGGCATCCTCTTAAAGGCCTCTACCTTTAGAGTATCTAACTTCCAAAGAACTTCACCATCAACTAACTCGTACTCAACCATCACTCTAACTACATCTCCTTTATCAAGTTTAAGTTTATTTACAAGTATTTCATAGAGTAATTTATTTAACTCCCCAGAGGCCTTAGCAACCATCTTTGGATCTATTTCTTTGTTCTTTATGTGATCCTTCAACTGGGCAAAGAGGGTACGTCTTATCTTATCTGCATAGGCCCCCACTATTATATATCCAGAACTTAGTTTCATTTTATAACACCTTTTTTGTATTTTTTAATATTATAATAATTATTTTTATTATTATATAAAATTACCTTAGTTCCCATCAAAGTGATAATTAAAAGAATAATAAAAAATCATTAAATATCCTTAGGATCTTTCCAAATCCTTAGATAAAGATAGAAAATCCTATTCTGGTATCCACTATATTAGAAGGTATTCAGAGGACTATCCTCTCTAATCTTCTTTTTAAAATGGTATATCTGAGATTATAGAAGTTTTTATTTTAAACGTTATTCTTTATTTTTTATTTTTATTAATTTTTATAATTATTTTTATTATTCTTTAAATTATCCTTTTGATGGGAACTAAGGCATAAAAATTTTTTTATTTATCCCATATAGTTATATCCCCTTTCAAAGGCCATTAAGTTCTTCTCCTCAGTACCCTTTGGCACACTGTCCAATATCGCCTTTTTCATAGATTCCTTTGAAACTACTCCTGTTATTCTAACTAGTGCTCCGAGCATTACTATATTTGCCACTATCTTTAAACCTATATCCTTATAGGCTATATCTGTAAATGGAATCTTGTATAATTTTACATTCCCGTTGTAGAAGTTCTCAGGTACTGTAACTAAGTCCCTATCTACGATAACTGTACCTCCATCCTTTATATCCCTCCCGTACTTATCAAATGCCTGTTGAGACATACACACCAATATATCAGGTTTTATAACCTTAGGATAGTCGATCTCCTCCTCGGATATTACAACCTCTGACTTACTGGCACCTCCCCTCGCCTCAGGCCCGTAGGATTGTGTCTGTACTGCATTCTTACCGTCGTAGAGTGCTGCACTTCTCCCCAGTATCACACCTGCCAATACAATTCCCTGTCCTCCAAAACCAGATATTCTAACCTCCTTTCTCATCTTTTCCACCTTTAATTTCTATGCTCTTTGATAAGATTGATCATACCTTCTGCGAATTCTGGTTTCTCAATATCTAAGAACTCTCCAACTACTATTTTATCTCTTAATTCCTCTTCAGGTAGATTTTCAGCCTTTCTTATATGTATAGAGTGTTCCTTGATGTACTTCAGTATCTCTACAGCACTCCTCGAGATGTTGAACCTACCGTAGTATGTAGGACACTGGGCTATAACCTCGATGAAGGAGAAGCCCTTCTTAGTCAAACCCTTCTTTATACTGTTGGACAGTTGTATTGGATGGGTTGTAGTCCATCTAGCCACGTAGGTTGCACCTGCTGCCATGGCCAACTTACAGAGATCCATACTGTTCTCCACGTTTCCATAAGGTGCTGTAGTTGCCCTCTTCCCAGAGGGAGTAGTTGGAGAAACCTGCCCCCCAGTCATACCGTATATGTGGTTATTTACACAGATGACAGTTATATCTATGTTCCTCCTACAACCATGTATAAAGTGATTTCCACCTATAGCTGCCAGATCCCCATCCCCTGTGAATACAACAACCTTCTTATCTGGAAGTGCCAACTTCACTCCAGTTGCATAGGCTATAGGCCTTCCATGGGTTGTATGGAGGGAGTCACAGTATAGATATCCAGGTATCCTGGAGGAACACCCAATTCCAGAGAGTGCTATATAGTCTTCAGGTTTGATGTTCAACTTATCCAAGGCATTTGTAAAACAGTTTATTACAGTTCCAATTCCACAACCTGAACAGAAGATATGAGGTAATCTATCCTTCCTCATGTACTTTATACTTGGATGAACCACAATCTCACCTCTTTTAATAAAAATGTAAAAAAGTTAATTATCATTAATTATAAATTTTATTATTAATATATTTTTATTTATTTGGATAAACCCCTCATTACCACCGCATGGGAGAGTTCAAAGATGGCACCTCCCAACTCATTACCTATATCTTGAAGTTCTAAACAACTGATCTCTATCTTTTTACTCTGTATAGATATAACAACAGGTATAAATTTATAGGCGATCTCTACAATATCTACAGGTCTACAGAGTATCTCCACACCTATTAACCCATAGAATCCTAGATCTTTATAGGGCTCCTCCCTTTCCAACTCCTTAGTTATAACCTTATTTACAATGATATTATCCTTAAGGGAGAACAATACCCTCTTAACAACTTCCTCTTCAGACACCCCATACCCTTCAAATACAGCCTTTACTCTTATAAATCCCTCCTCCTCAAAGTTGTATATATCTTCCTCGTCATATATACCTTTTTTGTACTTTTCTATATCTATTTCCACCTTATCCTGAGTTTGTACATTAAATGCAACGTTGTATTTTTTGTAAAATCTCTTAAAAAAGTCTATTATATAAGCCAGTGCCTCTCCAAACTCCTTGGGATCCAATACTAACTTTGGAGGTTCCAGTACATCCACATCTGCAGCGTAATTTATGGAGAACTTTATATAGTCTAAAAATGTATCAAATTCCACCTTCAACTCTGCAATAAATGTGTAGAAACCTTCTTTCTCCTCCCACTCCTCTTCAACAGAAAGTACCTCGCATTTGTACTCCCTCTTTATCTTTTCCAGTAGGTTTTCAAACTCTTTTTTTGCTAACTCCTTATCCCTTCCCTTAACCTCTTGATAGGATATAATTTCAATCATCTTCTTCACCAACTATAGGATCTTTTTAAGTCTCTTTATAATACCAGGATAGAGGTCTATAACATTCCCATTTAAAAAGGCGCTCATGGTGTATATTACCCCTGGAGGTATTATCTCCACAGGTGATCCATTTCTAACAAAGTAGAGATTGTCAAAACTTAACAATCCTCCGAATATCAAACCTGCCAACTTAGGTAGACTCTGTAGATCTTCAAAAGTTATTATTACTACAGGATCATCTGTCTCCTTTCCCGTATAACCCACTCCAGGTATCTTCTTGGAAGTTTCACTTACACTGACACCAACATCAAATCCGTAATTCCTCCCTATATCCTCCACAAAGAGTGCCATCTCATTTACTATATCCTCTCCCCCATAGGTATCAAAGGACACAACTATGGAGTCTCCATAGGGAGAACCTGCCTTAGCAACAGCATAGGATATACCCTCTTTGGCCTCTTCAGGATTTTCAGATACTCCATTTAGATCGTCAAAACCCATAGCATGCTTTTTAAGTAGGTTTACTACAGATATATTTATCTCCTCTATCAACTCCTCAGGTGTAAAGGATGTAATTACTATATCATCTCCTGTTATATTAGATATAGCAGATTTTACGCCTTTAGGTAGGATCAGCGATAACTCCCTTGATATCTTCTCTGGTATAGTGGGATCTACATCTACATCTGTAGATGAGATATCTACACCTATGGAAACAATGTACCAGGTCATAGTATAGTCCTCATGCTTTTTATAGAGTTAATTTATAGCAGAATTTATAATTATAATTTTGTACCAATTAATTCATCGAAGCAATAAAAAAATATAACATTCTCTAACATATAAAAAAGAGTATTAAATTAAGTTATTATTCTCTTCGAATGGAAGAAGACGTTACCATTAAAGCTTCTATTTTTTCATGTATCTTTAATATATTTTTTAATCTCAAGAAGAGTTTAAAATATTTAATGAAGTGGTTGTAAATATGTTTTATAAACCTGTAAGTGTAGATGGTGAAAATCTTGAGGTTATTATATCATGTAGAGAGATGATTTTCCTGTTTATCTTGGAGAGTGGTATCTATCTACAACTGGCTTATTAATTTATTGTTAAGAGATATGTTAAGGAATAAGTAACTATACCTCTAAGAAGAGAAGTTTAGCAGAGAACCTATCTACTTTCTCTAAGTATTTAAGAGATTCCAAGAACAATAGCGAGGTTTTTTACTTTTTAGAAAATAATAGTTTATAATTAATAAAATAAATAAAATAATAAAAACAACACTGAGAAGAGAGTGATTTATTCATTTTTCAGTGTTTAACGGTTTTAAAGATTATTTTATTTTTAAATTATACCCCAATTCCCATCAAAAAACTCTGATAAGGATAACAATAATTATAAAAAGTATAAAAGGATGATATAAAATCAGAATAAATAAAAGATAATCTCCTAGAATGTTCTAAGATGCTATGGAAGTGGAGTAGATCCTTCCTAACAGTTGCTATTATTAATTTTATTAAAGATATTATAACATTTTTTTCTAGTCCTTTTTATTATTCTTATTTTTATTATTTAAATCGTTACTTTGATGGGAATTAAGGTTTTAAATTGTTTATTTTTTTATTCTTATTTTTAAATGATTATTTTTTTATCCGATTTTTGACGGGGCTATGACCACCATATCTTTTTTAGTCAGGTTTATCCAAAATGATGAAAATAACAATTTTCCAAAAAGCCTAAAACATTATATACTATTAAGTGGAAATAATATTATGTGAAAGTATGAGATATCTAATAGTGGTAGATTATGAAAAGGACACTGAAAGAAAGAGGATAGACTATTTAATTGAAAAGTGGTCTCAAAGGGCAAATATAGAGAAAATAAGAAAGATGGCAATACTAATAGAAACAGAGGATATAAATGAACTTATAAGTGGCATTATCTCCCGTTTAGAAGGAGATCCAGAAGAGAAGGTTAGAGTCTATGAAGTTAAGGAGGTAAAGAAATCGGTGCCTTTAAAAAAGATTACCTTAAAATACAGAATCCCCAATAAAGAAAGTATAGAGGGTTTTTTAAACTACCTGATGGCAAAATTAGGTGCAAGTTATGAGTACTCCATAGGGGATGTAAAGAGGTATAGTCTATATACAAAAAAAGGGAAATGCACCATCTCAGTGGGGTTCTACAGGGATATACTAACTTTTGAAATCGAAGGATACGGTGAAGGTGTAGATACAATAAAAAATAGAATAGATAGTGATATGAAGTTGTTTATCGAGGGGTCGTTATGAGTCTCTTTCCAGAAGGTGACCATAGAAAGTTAGATGAGTTAAGGCAGGTGGTAAGTAGGGTACTGGGAGATGGGTACGACATAATATACGAGCCCTACGAGAAAAGGGTGGAGTTGTGGAATAGGGTAAAGGAGAACTATGAGAGGTACAAAGATGGGGAGTGTGGGAGGTTCCTAAGGGACATAGACAATGCAGTTAGGAGAGATTTTGAATGGGCTCTGGCTATATTGGCATTTAGTTTCCATCACAACGGGGAGTCCTTTCCAGGTGTCAATAGGTACAAACCTAAGGAACTTCAACTTGTGGAGTATATTTTAAGGTACAACGTATTTGAGATCTGGACGGTAGAGGACATACTAAGGGAGATAAATAGGGCAAACAGAGAGGGTGCAGATGAGATTTTGAATCTCCTTAAGGAGTACTACAACGGCATAGGGGATAGAATAGAGGAGATCATAAAGGATCATACAGTAAGACTTCCACTGAGGGATTACGCAAAGACAAAGTGGATGGAGTACAAGGGTAAGATGGACGAGGCTATATTCCGAGGTATGAGGGAGATAGACTGGTTTAGGGACTTTATAACTGGTGTAGATAGTAAGATCCAAAAACTTAAGGATGATGTAAACAAACTCCACGACTTTTTAAGAATGGAGAGGGAGAGGTTAGAGGAAGAACTGAAAAAGGAGAAGGAGTTGGAACTATCAAAAATTGAGGAGATGAGGGAAGAACTGAAGAGGAAGTTTGAAAGGGAGAAGGAAAGGATAAGGATGGAAATCGAAATGGAGAAAAATAGAGAACTCCAGGAGAAATTAAAAAGGGAGATGGAATCCATAGAGAAGGAGTACAGGGAACTTATTGAGAAGTTAAATAAGAAGGTAGAGACACTGGAATCGGAGAAAAGGGAGTTAAGTGATATTTTAAGTAAGATAAAAAATGCCAAGAAAGAGGGTACAAGGTTTGTAAAGAGTGAGAGTGCACTATCTTACGAGGAGTGGTTTATTGGGAGGTTGGAGAAGAGGTTAGATGAGATAAAGAAAAAGGGAATCGTTATAGGGAATAAAACCTTTAAGGTAGAGTCCATTGAGGAGGTGCCCTACTCCGGGATAACTACAGGTGTCCCTAAGAACAGGGAGATAAGGGCGATTTTATGTGAGAAAAAGTTCCTTCCTATAGGTAGGAGGGTAAGGATAATGTTAAAAGGGATGTTCTTAGCAAACAGGAAGAACTTCGAGAGAATGAACTTTGATGTATATCCAATATCCCTAGGTAGGATCATCGAGGTGATGGAGGAGGGGAAGAAGGAGGATTTTGATAAGGTTATACTTCTAATAGCCTCACCAACTGGTTTTGAGGATGAGGTGATCAAATTTGTTAACTCTCAGGACTTTAAAAGGAGATATCTATCTAAAAAAATTGCCCTTATACTCTTAGATGTTGGAACTGGAGAAGTATACTACAACGAGGTGGATGAGTACGCTCGGGTATTTGGGCCCTTGATGAATTTGGAGTTTGAGAGAGAGAAGATTGAAAGGTTAAAGAGGTACGTTGATGAGGTACTACTTACAAAGGGGTATATCCCATGGGAGGAATCTGTAAAGGTAGTTGGAGATGAGAGGATAGTAAATAGAGTATTTGAGGAGTACAGGAGATCTGGAAAGGGGGAAACTAACTACATCAAAGACGTTGGTTATGTCCTAATCAAAAAATAACAAGGTGAGATTATGGATTTTTTGAATAAGTTAATAGGTAAATTTAAAGGAAATCCTTTAGATAAACTGTCAATAAGGGATTTAGAGGGAGAAAGGATAAGATTAAAGAGTAAGTTAGATAGGATAAAAAAAGAGATAAAATCCTTAGATAGGCAGAAAAAACAGCTGTTCAAAGAGGGAGTGGGTGCCGACACCCTTACAAAGAAGATGCTCGCACAGGATATAAAAAGTATTGAGATGGAGATGAGGTTGAAGTATAAGAGTTTTCTGACCTATCAAAAGCAGTTCAACTTTGTAAATAACCTTCTAATTGTTAAGAAGTACGAGAAGGAGTTGAAGAATATAGGGATGTGGAACAAGATCAAGAACATCCAACCTGAAATCTTAGAGGCAAAACTAAGTAATATAATATTAGATGGTAAGGAGTTCGATGAGACTGTTGAAAGTTTAAATAGGGTCTTTGAGATGAGAATCGATGAATTCGACGAGGAAGTAGATGGAGTAGAGAAGAAACTCTTTGAGGCATGGGGACAGGTTGAAAGTGGAGAGATGGATAGTGAGGATATTGTAAACAACTTAGATCTAGATGTAAATGAGGATGAGGAGGATGAAGAACTGTTTAAGAGATTAGAGAAGGAAGTTAAATAATTATTTATTTTAATTTTTTATAAATTATTATTAAAATAACAATTTAGGGATAAATATGTTAAGTAAGTTAAAAAGTCTATTTTTTAAAAGTAAAAATCCGTTAGACATGCCCCTAGATAAAATAAGGGAGTCTAAGATAAAGTTAGATGTTAAAATTAAAAAGTTGGAGGAGGAGATAGTACAGATAGATAATCAGATTACTATGCTATTTGAAAGGGCGAAAGGGGCGAAGAGTAAAAGTGAAGAGTTAACAATAGCTACAAAGATAAAAACCCTTAGTCAGAGGAAAAAACAACTGCAGAACTCCCATGCTCTCTTAAATAAACAGGTGCGGTTCATTGACAATATCCTAATTATAAAGGAGAACGAGGAGATCTTAAAATCTACACCTCTATGGAACACCTTAAGGTCCATGTCACCTCAGGAGTTGGAGAGATATTTAATCGATATGAGGATAAACAGTGAAAATATAGTTGAGACGTTGAATAGCGCCTTAGGTATTACAGACAATATATTAGATTCTGCATCGGAGGAGCATGATGAGGATATCACGGATATACTAAGTACGATACAGGCTGTTAAAGAGGGGGAGTTAGATGTTGAAGATGCTAAGGGGCTAATATCCAGGGAAGAGAGAGAAAGAGAAGATGATGATTTTGAAAGGAAGTTTAAGAAGTTGGATAGGATGATAGATTAAGGTTTAATCGTTAATACAATAATTTGGAGGGGGTATATATTGGAGGTCGATCTATCTGGAGTTCTCCTAAGTCAGTTTAAAAAGGCTAAAAGAGAGTACGAGATAGCAAAGAAGGAGAAAAACGAGGTAGTTGCCAAAAAGAAGGCATTGGAATGTGCTAAATTACTGAGGGAGATGGCTAAGTATAATCGATACAACGAAAAAAAGTATTTGGAAATGGCTAAAAAGTGGGAGTTAGTGGCAGATAGTATAGGGGAGATACTCAACCCCTCGAAAGTTATTAGATCTAAACCTATAAAAACATCGTCATCCAGCACATCTGATTCAAAGACCGAGGAGGATAGGGAGAACGAAATTGACAAGTTTAAAAACTATGTAAAGAACAACCTGATACAGAAATCCACCATAAAGTGGGACGATATAGGGGGGTTGAAGGAGGTAAAACAACTTATGATGGAGACTATAGTGATCTCTGCACTTCAGAGACCTGCCTCCATTCAACCCTGGAAGGGTATATTGCTATTCGGTCCTCCTGGTACTGGGAAAACACTACTTGCCTCTGCATGTGCTGGGAGTTTAGATGCAACATTCTTTAACGTAAAGGCATCTTCTGTAACAAGTAAGTACTTCGGTGAATCCTCAAAGATCATAACTGCACTGTATGAGGTTGCAAGGGAACTTCATCCAAGTATAGTGTTCATAGACGAGATAGATGCTTTGACTACTAAGAGAAGTGAGGGGGTCAGTGAGGCTTCCAGGAGGATGCTATCTACGTTATTAACAGAGTTGGACGGTTTCCAGGATAAGGGAAGTGATAGGTTGATATTAACCCTTGCGGCGACTAATACACCATGGGATTTAGATGAGGCTATCCTCTCCAGGTTCCCAAGGAGGATATACATACCACTACCAGATAAGGAGGCTACAAAGGAGATCATAAAGATCAATACAAGGGGACTTGAGTTGAATGTTGATTTAGATGGGATCGCAGAGAGGTGCGTAGAGAGATATTATTCAGGTAGGGATCTGAAGAACCTCTGCCAAGGTGCTATATGGAACATGATAAGGGATGTTAATAGGGATCTCTACAAGATGGCTAATCTTTCTTATAAGGAGTTGAGAAAGAGGAAGTTGAAAGTAAGGCCCTTAACTGAAGAGGACTTCGAGGAGGCTTTTAAGAAGATAAAGAGTCCTTTAACTAAGAGGGATATTGAGAGGTATGAGAAATGGGCGGAGGAGTTTGGGGGGTAAAAATAACTATTTTCTATTTTACTTATTCGTAATTGATATTAATAATTATAATTTTTAAAAATAATTATGATATAAAATAACTGGTGTTGGAGGGTATCAATAAATAAGGTGAGAGGATGAGGAGATTTTCTGTAGTTGTGGTTTTATTTTTGGTAATTATGGGTTTTTTGAATATTGTAGTGGGGGAGGAGATCTATTGGGTGAAGGAGTTTAAAGGTAAAGCTTATGGAGTTGATATTGCTCCTAATGGGGATATAATAGTTGCTGGAAGAACTAAAAGTTTCGGTGCCGGTGGATACGATATCTGGATCCTCCGATTAGATGAAAATGGTAATGTAAAATGGCAAAAAACCTACGGTGGCAGTTATAGGGATTGGGCTGATGCAGTTGCTATTGCTCCTAATGGGGATATAATAGTTGCTGGATATACTTATAGTTTCGGTGCCGGTGGGGGTGACTTCTGGATCCTCCGATTAGATGAAAATGGTAATGTAAAATGGAAAAGAACTTATGGGGGGAGTAATTGGGATGGGGCTGATGCAGTTGCTATTGCTCCTAATGGGGATATAATAGTTGCTGGATATACTTATAGTTTCGGTGCCGGTGAAGGAGATTTTTGGATCCTCCGATTAGATGAAAATGGGAATGTAAAATGGCAAAGAACCTATGGAGGTAGTGACGATGATATAGCTAGAGCAATCGCCATTGCATCAAATGAAGATATAATAGTTGCTGGATATACTAATAGTTTCGGTACTGGTGGAAAGGATATTTGGATCCTCCGATTAGATAAAAATGGTAATGTAAAATGGAGAAAAACCTATGGAGGTAATAGAGGCGATGAGGCTTATGCAATAACTATCGCATCAAATGAAGATATAATAGTTGCTGGATATACTAATAGTTTCGGTACTGGTGGAAAGGATATTTGGATCCTCCGATTAGATAAAAATGGTAATGTAAAATGGGAAAAAACCTATGGTGGTAGTGATGATGATGAGGCTTATGCAGTTGCTATTGCTCCTAATGGGGATGTAGTAGTTGCTGGAAGAACTGGAAGTTTCGGTGCCGGTGGTAGTGACTTCTGGATCCTCCGATTAGATGAAAATGGTAATGTAAAATGGGAAAAAACCTACGGTGGCAGTTATTGGGATGAGGCTTATGCAATAACTATTGCACCAAATGGAAATTGTATTGTTGGTGGAGATAAGTATGTAATTAAGTTTAACATTGATAATATTTCACTTTGCAAGGGTAATGGTTGGGGAGATTCAAACGCTATAGTTAAAAATTCTAGTGCTGTCGTAAAATACCAAAATATTATCAAAACTGGAATATCAAATGCAATTATTAATACCTCTATTATGTGATAATTAAAAACGTAAATTATGAAGGAAAATACCTTTGGATGTACCCTCCAAAAGGCTTCCTGAAAATCTTTTCCACACCATCAGATGCAGAGGCCTATATCAATGATGAATACAAAGGTAAAACTCCTCTAGTGTTAAAACTCGATCCAGGGAATTATAGTGTAAAAGTCACAAAAGATGGATATGAAGGCTATGAGACAGAAATAGTAGAGATAGAAACTGGAAAAATCGCTGAAATTAATGTATTTTTAAAGCCCTATGGTATCTTAAAAATCTCTTCCGATCCATCAGATGCAGAGGTTTATATCAATGGTGAATACAGAGGTAATACACCTTTAGAGTTAAAACTCGATCCAGGGAATTATAGTGTAAAAGTCACAAAAGATGGATATGAAAATTATGAAACAAAGATAGAGATAAAAACTGGAAAAACTACAGAAGTTAACGCTGTTTTAAAGCCCTATGGTATCTTAAAAATCTACTCTACTCCATCAGGTGCTAAGGTATACATAGATGGATACTACAAGGGAACTACTCCACTTACAGTGGAGGTATCACCAGGGACACATACTATCAAGATAAAGAAGGACGGCTACAAAGACTACTCTGATACTGTCTATGTCTCCTCAGGAGACTCAAAAACCATCAACGCCAAATTAACCTCCAAGAAGGCTACCCTCTACATCAGGTCCGATCCATCAGGTGCTAAGGTATACATAGATGGATACTACAAGGGAACTACTCCACTTACAGTGGAGGTATCACCAGGGACACATACTATCAAGATAAAGAAGGACGGCTACAAAGACTACTCTGATACTGTCTATGTCTCCTCAGGAGACTCAAAAACCATCAACGCCAAATTAACCTCCAAGAAGGCTACCCTCTACATCAGGTCCGATCCATCAGGTGCTAAGGTATACATTAACGGTGAATACAAAGGTAAAACTCCTTTAGAGTTAAAACTCGATCCAGGATTTTACACTGTCAAGATATCCAAGGATGGATATGAAGATTATATAGCATATATAATTTTAAGATCTGGAAAAACTACAAAGATCAATGCAGTCTTAAAACTCTATGGTACCTTAAAAATCTCTTCCAATCCATCAAGAGCATACGTATATATCAATGGAAAATATGTAGGTATTACACCCTTAGAATTAAACCTTAGTCCAGGTAGTTATAATGTGGAGATAAAAACCATATTTGGAGAAAAAGTTTATGAAAAAACTGTAGTTGTAAAGGCTGGAGAAATTACAAAAATTTCAGCAGATTTAAACACGAATACAGGAATATCCTCATCAGATGAAAATAACTGGAATAGTTCGAATATTATAACAGCTCTTAACACTAAATCTGAAAAAACTGTTAAAAGTAATACTTCTATAACAGCACTGCTAGGGAATATAGGGATAGGAGCTCTCTTAATCATAGGATTACTACTCCTCATTATTCTTACAAGAAGCAGAAAACCCTCAGAGACATCAAAACAACCTACAGAAACCTCACCAGATACACCAGAGAAACTAGACGAAAAACTCCAAGCCTTCCCAAAGGAATTACTCCCCAAATACAAACCCTTAGAATTCTTAGGTGAAGGTGGTTTCGCCAAAGTCTTCAAAGTCAAGAGAAGAAGTGACGGAAAAATCATAGCCTTAAAGATCCCAAATCTCGACGAGAAAGCCAGAAAGTTCTTCCTCAAGGAGATCAGAGCCTGGAGACTCCTCAACCACCCTAACATAGTCAAACTTTATAACGCCTATGAAGAGCCCATACCCCATATCGAGATGGAGTATATCGAAGGAATAACCCTCAACGGCAAAGTTATTCGAGACTTAGGTAAATATCCGAAACCAGTAGATGAGAAGAAAACTTTAGATCTCATCAGAGGTATTGCAAAAGGATTAAAACATGCCCACTCTAAACAGATATATCACCGTGACTTAAAACCTCAGAATATCCTCATAACTCCCGATCTAACACCTAAGATAACAGACTGGGGATTGGCAAAGATCGGTGCCATCTCAACCTCTGCTACAACTACAAAGGGATTAACCCTACTCTACGCCGCCCCAGAACAGTTAGACGAGGAAACCTACGGACATACAGATCATAGAACAGATATATATCAACTTGGTTTGATATTCTACGAACTACTAACTGGAAAACTGCCCTACGAGGGAATTACTCCAACAGTTGTCGTGGCTAAGGTGATAAACCCTGCAGTGAAACCAAAACCACCAAGTTACTTCAATAAAGAGTTGGCGAAGTATGATGGTATCTTCGAGAAACTCTTAGCAAAGAGAAAGGAAGATAGATATCAATCCGTAGATGAGTTTCTAAAAGCACTGGATTCTATAGAAGAACTAACTAGGGAGAAAGAGAAATTTAAAGATACTCTAACTAAAACCACTCAAAGATTAAAAATCTCAACAGATAAGAAAGAAATAGAGAAATTAACGAGGGATCTAATTGAAACTACAGTAAAACTAGCCCTGAACTGCGCCAGGGTAAATGATAAAGTGGGTCTCTTAGATACCTTGGAGTTGTTAAGGGACTATGTGAAATCTGAGGAGAACAGGAAAGATCTTGAAAAAGTAATATCTCACATTGAGTATCTTATAAAAGAAGGGATACCTATTGGAGAAGATACTATCGAGAGACTTAAGGTATTGTTAAATAGAATCAAGAGAGAATGGAGTTAAGGTGAAAAGAATGTATATATTTTTGTTATTACTCCTCTTCATAGGATCAGTTGTAATTGGAATGGCTCTATGTCATATAATTGAGAAAAAGAGAAAAGAAATAGAAAAAGTTGAAAGGGAGAAAACTAGGGACATTGAAACACCAAATCGCGACTACATTATCTTCGAGGAGGATAAAGTTTATGGCATATCTCATAAGGGCAACAGGACACATAACGAGGACTACATCCTAGTTAAGAAGATCAAGGATATCTATCTCTTAGCAGTTGCAGATGGTATTGGAGGACATAACGCAGGAGAGGTTGCATCTAAAATGGCAGTGGAAACTCTAGAGAACTTTATAACAGAGAGATACAGAGAGGATCTATCCATTGAAGAGATTAAAGAAATATTGGAAGAAGCCTACAATTTAGCCCATCGTAAGATAAGGGAAAATGCTATCGGAGATAAGGAAGGAATGGGAACAACACTGACAACTGCAATAGTAAAGGGAGACAGATGTATTGTAGCGAACTGTGGTGATAGTAGGGCGTATTTAATTAGAGATGGAAGTATAATTCACAGAACTAAGGATCACTCCTTTGTCCAGGCTTTAATAGATAGTGGCCAGATTACAGAGGAGAAAGCCATGGAACATCCAATGAAAAATATCATCACCTCGGCATTAGGGTTAGATGAGCTTAAGATAGATATCTACCTCTGGGATCTAAAAAAAGGAGATACACTTCTTCTAAGTTCCGATGGGCTTCATGATTACGTGGAGAAAAAGGAAATTTTAAAGGTTGTAAGTAGTTATAAGGATCCAAAAGAGATCGTTAAAAGACTGTTAGATATTGCATTGGAGAAGACAAAGGACAATGTAAGTATCGTAGTGTACAAAAAGACTTCTTAAGGCATGTATGTTATATTGCTCTTTTAATTAAAATCCTATTTGAGAAAAATATTATTTTAAAAATAAAAATAATTTTTTAAATTTTTATTATTATATTATAATTATCTTTTTATTTAAATTTCAATGGTTATTTTTTAGTACAAATAGTTAATAGTAATGATGTTGTCCTATTTAACAACATATAAAAATATTAAGAAGTTTATACGTTAAATTTAAATTATAAATTTATAAAAAACTTTATCCCTTAGAGTTCTTAGGAGGTGCTAAGGTGAAAGAAGTTGTAGCAAAGGTTAGAGAGAAAACAGATATTCCAGTCTACGAGAGAACTGTAGAGAATATCATAGGTGCAGTTCAGAGCAGTAGTGATATATGGAGAATCGTAGATCTAAGTGAAGAGCCTCTGCCTTTAGTTGTTACAGTTCTAGAAGTACTCAATAACCTTGGATACATAGAGTTCAGAGACGGAGTATTTTTAACAGAGGATGGGAAGAGATTTGTTGATAAGTACGGCATAGGTAGAAGAGAAGATTATACATGCCCCCATTGTAAAGGAAAAACTGTGGATATGGAGGCTTTTAAAGATCTCCTTGAGAGGTTTAAGGAGATCGTTAAAAATAGACCAGAGCCAAAACACGAGTTTGATCAGGCCTATGTAACTCCCGAGACTACTGTGGCAAGGATTATCTTCATGCATACAAGAGGTGATTTAGAAAACAGGGAGGTCTTTGTTCTTGGAGACGATGATTTAACAAGTATAGCCCTTATGCTCTCAGGACTACCAAAGAGAATAGCGGTTTTAGACATCGACGATAGATTAACCAAATTTATAGAGAAAACTGCAGAGGAAATTGGCTATAACAATATAGAGATATTTACCTTCGATCTGAGGAAACCTTTACCAGACTATGCACTTAGAAAGTTTGATACCTTTATAACAGATCCTCCAGAGACTGTAGATGCAATTAGGGCCTTCGTCGGTAGAGGTATTGCCACCTTAAAAGGTCCAGGTTGTGCAGGCTACTTTGGTATAACAAGAAGGGAGAGTTCTTTAAACAAGTGGAGAGATATTCAAAAACTGCTTTTGAACGAGTTTGAAGTTGTAATAACGGACATAGTTAGGAACTTTAACGAGTATGTAAACTGGGGATACGAGGAAGAAACAAGGGCCTGGAGGTTGATCCCTGTAAAGGTTAGGCCAACTTATAACTGGTACAAGAGTTATATGTTTAGAATACAGACCCTCGAAGGTTCAAAGGGCTATGAGGAAGAGATAAGAGAAGAAGATATCTACAATGACGAAGAGGCCTCAACCACTTAGTTCTTTTTTTTTATTTATCTTAATATTTTTACAAATACTTAAAAATAAGGTAAAATAAACCCTGACTCCCATCAAGATTTTAATTAGAATAAAAAATAATAAAAATCTTAAGAGGAATAATAATAAAATGTAATAAAATTCCTGAAGGGATGGGATAAAAGAGTAAAATAATATTGGATACTGGATAAACAAGTAAGTAATTACCACTTTTGATGGGAAGTAGGGCATTAACAATAGCAACCTGTTAAGAAGGATCTACTCCACTTCTATAGTACCTTAGAACATTCCAGGAGATAATCTTTTATTCTGATATTAATACCTTTTTATAATTATTGTCATTCTTATCAGAATTTTTTGATGGGAATTGGAGTTAAAATAATTAAAATTTAATATAAAAAATAAAGAAAGTAAAAATTTTCCAACTAGGTATAAAAGAGGGATAACAACTAGATTTCTACTCTTTTTATACTATCCACCTCTTTTAAATACTTAGAAATTCTGCAAATTTAAAAAGAAATTACCCCTTAAGGCTATTTCTAAATATGAGAGAAACGTATAATCTTCGGTTTTATAGTGAATTCTATATTTTTATTTTTATAGTTCTAAAAAACCATTAATTAAACATAATAACATTATTAAAATTAAAATTGATAAAATAAATATTTAAAAAATAGACTGGGAAGAGTATGGACTCTATAATTATCCTATCTTATACTCAAAAAACATCTCAAAGGAGTAATTTTAATTTAACAAATTTCTAATATTTTATTTAAATTTTTAAAGTAGAAGTTCCCCCTGTTATAATAAATATCAATATAAAATTTTTCAGGTGATTTCAATGGTTCCAGAGAGGGCTGTAATCCTCGCTGCAGGTCTTGGGACGAGGTTAGGTAATATAACCGAGGAGACTCCCAAGGGTCTTCTAAAAGTTGCCGGTAGAGAGATACTTTATAGAAGTATGAAGATCCTAGAGGAGTTAGGAGTTGAAGAGTTTGTAATTATTACAAATAAAAAATACGAAAATAAATATAGGGATTTTATTGAGAAGAATAACTTCAAGGCTAAAATAGTAATAAATGAACACCCTGAAAGAGGTAACGGTTACTCCCTCTATCTAGCGAAAAATGTAGTTAATGATAAATTCCTCCTTCTAATGAGCGATCATATCTATGGAAGAACATTCCTCCAGGAGGCTGTAAAGGGAGAGGGTCTTATAGTGGATAGAAATCCAAGGTATGTAGATATAGAGGAATCTACAAAGGTTAAAGTTAAGGACGGCCATATTGAGGATATTGGAAAACATCTTAAAGATTTTGATGGAGTGGATACTGGATTTTTTGCACTTACACCAGAGATATTCCATACCGCTGAAGAGATCCTCTCGGAGAAGGATACTGTGGAATTAAGTGAAGTTGTAAAGAGGGCAAAACTTAGGGTAACCTTTGTAGATGGACTTTTCTGGACAGATGTTGATGTACCAGAAGATATTAAAAAAGCGAGGAATCTTATAGTAAAAACCTCTGTAAAGGGGGTTGGAGATGGCTTTATTTCAAGGTATTTAAATAGAAAGATCTCCACAAGGGTAAGTTCCCTCCTCGTTGACTATATCACTCCAAATCAGATAACTGTAATAACCTTCCTCCTTGGAATCTTCTCGGCATTGCTAAATTTTATCAATATCCCTTTAGCAGGGATTATGTATCAAATAAGTTCTATACTTGACGGTGTTGATGGAGAGATCGCACGTGCCAGTATGAAGACAAGTAGATTTGGTGGTTATGTAGACTCGATCCTCGATAGATACGTGGATTTTACATTTTTACTTACTTTGGCTTACGTCGCAATTAAAGAACCTCTCTGGTGGGCTATAGTAGGGATCGCCATCTTCGGCTCTGTAATGGTAAGTTATTCGACAGAGTGTTACAGAGCAGTGTATGGAAGGAGCATATACGAAGAGATTCCCACAATGAGGTATCTCATTGGGAAAAGAGATGAGAGAATATTTTTAACTATGTTGTTCTGTTTAATAGGACAGATAAAAGTTCTTTTTATTCTACTGGCAGTTTTAACAAATCTTAGGGTGGCATTGACAGTGTGGTTGGTGTGGAAAAAGAATAGAGGTTAACAGTGTTCGGAATATATTTTTTCTTTTTTTATTTTTTCTATATTAATGAAAATTATCTTAATATCTATGAGGTATTTTTTAAGTTACTCAAAAAGAGTGAAATATATATCATTGACTGATTTTTCTCTAAAACGACTTACTGTTTTTTATCCATTTTTATTATTTTCTAATTATTAATATGGACCTGTCCACTTAACATAAACACCACCTCAGTTTATTATAATACAGAACAAATAACCTACAAAAGAAGTTCCAGTTTCTAACAGGATTTTTAGCATTAATAGAGCAGAAAAAGATCTTTACCCTCTGCTTCAGAGAAGAAAACACCGATTCTATCAAACTCCCCCGCCCAAAGGTCTGATGTTCAAAGTTTAAATTAAGACTTTTTAGAGCACTAATTAGCCATGGGGCTTTATCTATAAGGAATTTAGGCTCACCCCTACAGTACTTCAGTACTTTCTTTACAAAGGACCTCGTAATTAGATGATTCCTTATTGTATAGACTCTCATTAAAATTAATTCATTCCTCTCAACATCTACAGCTGAATAAACGTAATAGTGCTTCCCGCCACCTTTAACAACAGTTTCATCCACCGCTATTAGATCTCTTTCTCTTTCCTCTGTTGTAATGGATAATTCTTCTTTAAACTTATTTATCCAGTTCCAAACTGATGTTTTTGAGACTGGATAAATCTCTGAAAGAATTCTGGCAGTTCTTCTTACTGAAGATGTCTGAATGTAGGTTGCAATGGCGAGTGTTTTAATTTCTATAGGTATTTTGTTCCTCTTAAAGATTTTTAATTCCTTTATAATATCTTTTACTCTTAGCATAATAGTATCTTATGTACATTGTTATATATGATGTTTGTTTTATGTGGACAGGACCATGTAAAGAACCAAAAAATATATTAATTAGTTTTTAGATAATAATTATTAACAATAAAAAAATAAAAATTAGAGGGTAGAGGTGGGGGAGATGGTAAGGGTGGTTATACTTGGACAGGGATATGTAGGGAGTATATTTGCAATAGGAGTTGAGAGGATAAAAAGTGGAGAGTTAGGATACTACGGTATTCCTTTAGCAAATGAACTACCTATAAAAGTAGAAAATATCAAAATAGTCGGTTCTTACGATGTTGATACAGATAAAATTGGAAAGAATCTCTACGAAGTTGTTAAAAGATACGATGGAAATAAGATCCCAGAAAGTCTTAAAAACATAGTAATAAGGAAGGGAATACACCTAAGAAGTCTCAGAAACTTACCAATTGAGGGAGAAGGTTTAGAGGATAAAAGATCCCTTGCTGAGGCTATAGAGAAGATCGTCAACGAATGGAAGAAGATGAAAACTGATGTCATTATCAACGTCTGTACAACTGAGGCATTTAGACCATTTAACAACAAAGATGAGTTAATAAAGGCTATAGAAAATGATGATAGAGAGAGATTAACTGCAACACAGGCTTACACCTACGCCGCTTCACTCTATGCCCAGGATGTAGGGGGAGCTGTATTTATAAATGCAATTCCCACCCTCATAGCAAACGATAAGGCGTTCTTTGAACTTGCCAAGGAGAGTAATCTAGTTATCTTTGGAGACGATGGTGCAACTGGTGCAACACCTTTAACTGCAGATATATTGGCCCATCTTGCCCAGAGAAACAGATACGTTAGAAGTATAGTCCAGTTTAACATAGGTGGAAATACAGATTTCCTGGCATTAACACATAAGGAGAGAAATAAGAGTAAGGAATATACAAAGTCCAGTGTTGTAAAGGATATCTTAGGCTATGAAGTTCCTCACTACATAAGACCAACTGGATACCTTGAACCTCTGGGAGATAGAAAGTTCATATCCATGCATATCGAATATGTAAGTTTCAACGGGGCCTTAGATGAACTTGTTATAAATGGAAGAATAAACGACAGTCCTGCATTGGCTGGATTACTCGTTGATTTAGTGAGACTAGGAAAAATAGCTGTTGAGAGAAAAGAGTGGGGAACAGTATATGAGGTTAACGCCTTCTATATGAAGAACCCGGGACCAGCAGAAAAGGGTAACATACCAAGAATTATTGCCTATGAAAAGATGCGCCAGTGGGCAGGACTTAAAACTAAGTGGTTATAAAAATAGTCTAAATATTTTTTGAAAATTAATTATTAAATAATTGTTAAAAAAATAATAATTAAAATAATAATAAATTCTATACTTTATTCCACAATTATCGATTTTGCCACATCTTTTCCTATGGCTATCTTACAATTACCTATTTTTACAATCATTGGATCTTTCTCGTTTGATATAACTGTTATACTTGTGCCAGGTACGATCCTTAAATCATAGAGTTTTTTATATTCACCAATTATCTCTTTAATTATATATGTACCTGGTTTTTTATCTGCAAGGCTACCCATCCTATCACCTGAAAAAAATATTTTTTATACAAAGCCTAAGAGTCGTCCAATATTGTATACTACTATACCTATCAATGTAGCCAACGTTAAGTTATACCCTACTGCAAATAATGTCCATTTTGTATTCTTTCCAGTTTCAAAGAATAAGGTTGCTATTGTGGCTAAACATGGGATATACAGTACAGTAACTAATGTTAGGACAAATGCCTGAAGTGGTGTTAATGCATTTGCTATTGCCGACTCTCCACCGTAGGCCAGCGCCATAGTAGATACTACCAACTCCTTAGCAATGATCCCAGCCATCAGTGCAAGTGCTCCTCTCCAGTCTATGCCCATAAGTTGAGTTATAGGTTCCACCATTCTCCCCAGTATCATACCGTAACAGTTTTCCTCACTTGGATAGTACAGTAGGTAGTAGAACAGTATAGATCCTACCAGTATTATAGTTCCTGCCCTTATTAGGAAGTGCTTAGTATATGCCCAGGTTCTTTTAAAGATGTAACTCCAATCAGGTAGTCTAAAGGGAGGTAGTTCAAAGATAGGATCTTCAGGTTCGCCCTTTACTAGGTACTTACTGATAACGTAGGATACAAGACCTAGGATTAGAAGGGTTATACCTACTATCCCCATTGCAAATAAGGCGTTATGTTTTTCAAAGAACATGGCAGCCATGAATGCAATTACTTCAAATCTGGCAGCACATGGGACGAGAGGTGCTACAAGGAGTGTGGCAATTCGCCTGACATGATCGGGAATCGTCCTAGTAGCTATTAAACCTGGAACGTTACATCCAAAACTGATCAGTAGAGGTATTGTGGAACCTCCACTGAGACCTATCCTAGCCATTATCTTGTGGAAGAGGGCAGAGACCCTTGCAAGATATCCAAGACTCTCCAGTAGAGCCAGGGAGAACATCATAAAGGCCACATATGGGAAGAAGGTAAGTACCGTCCCTACTCCTCCAATTATTCCATCTACTACAACACCTGTAAATGGCTCTGGAACTATCCCACTTGCATACTCTCCTAAATACCCAAAAAAGGTATCAATATACTCTATAAATACATCACCTAACCCTATAACAAAACTGTATGTTATATACATAACAATGAAGAAAACTATTATTCCATATACTGGGTGGAGGAGTATTTTATCTATATCGTCGAATATTATATTCTCCTTCCAGATGCCCTTCAGTATCTCATCTATCTTTTTGTACCTCTCTTCAGCAACATAACTCTCTGCGTCATGTTTTAACTCCCTTTCCAACTCCTCCTTTATTTTCTTTGCCTCATTTAACAGATCTTCATTCTTTTTAAATAACTCTAGAACCTCAGGATCGCTCTCTAGGAAGGATATAGCCAGCCATCTCTTTGGAACTCCTTTAAACTTCCCATCTGTAGGTAGAGGATACCTCTCTAACTTTTCAACTATCTTATCTATTGTACCCTCCAACAGTTCAGAGTATCTAATTTCGCAGGATATAGGCTTATAATTCAGTATAGCCTCCTTTAGGTCCTCTATACCTATCTTGTACCTACCAGAGGTTTTTACAACTGTTAGTCCTCCTAACCTCTCACTGAGTTTCTTACTATCTACTGAGATACCGTACTTCTCCGCCTCATCTATGAAGTTTAAACATACTATCGGTGATCTCCCAAGTTCTATCAACTGTAGTGTTAAGTAGAGATTTCTACTGAGATTGTTTGTATCTATCACATCTACAATAATAGCGTCCTTATTTTCAATTATGAAATCCCTTGCTATCTTCTGATCTAGGGAGTCTGCCTTGAGGGAGTAGGTTCCTGGTAGATCGACTATGTTGAACTTTCTTCCCTTATAAACCATTGTTCCCTCTTTCTTTTCGACAGTTACACCTGGCCAGTTACCTACCCGTTGAACCATCCCTGTTAATTCGTTGAATAATGTTGTCTTTCCAACGTTAGGTTGGCCTGCTAAACCAACAGTTTTTATATCATCCATTATACCACCTTAACAGTATTATCAATTAATAATATTATTAATCTTCTTTAAATTTATTAACCTAAATTAATTCTCAAAATATCCTTATATATACTTTTCGGTTTTATGAATATTAAATTTATTAATTAAAGTTAAAAATGTTTCTAAATAAAAAAGAATTATGGCGCGGAGGAAGGGATTTGAACCCTTGCGGGGCAGAGCCCCACCGGATTTCAAGTCCGGCGCCTTAGTCCAGGCTCGACCACCTCCGCTCTATTCCAAAAATAAATAAATAAAGCAATTCTTATATATACTTTTCGGTTGTATACATAGGACCTGTCCACTTAACATAAACACCACCTCAGTTTATTATAATACAGAACAAATAACCTACAAAAGAAGTTCCAGTTTCTAACAGGATTTTTAGCATTAATAGAGCAGAAAAAGATCTTTACCCTCTGCTTCAGAGAAGAAAACACCGATTCTATCAAACTCCCCCGCCCAAAGGTCTGATGTTCAAAGTTTAAATTAAGACTTTTTAGAGCACTAATTAGCCATGGGGCTTTATCTATAAGGAATTTAGGCTCACCCCTACAGTACTTCAGTACTTTCTTTACAAAGGACCTCGTAATTAGATGATTCCTTATTGTATAGACTCTCATTAAAATTAATTCATTCCTCTCAACATCTACAGCTGAATAAACGTAATAGTGCTTCCCGCCACCTTTAACAACAGTTTCATCCACCGCTATTAGATCTCTTTCTCTTTCCTCTGTTGTAATGGATAATTCTTCTTTAAACTTATTTATCCAGTTCCAAACTGATGTTTTTGAGACTGGATAAATCTCTGAAAGAATTCTGGCAGTTCTTCTTACTGAAGATGTCTGAATGTAGGTTGCAATGGCGAGTGTTTTAATTTCTATAGGTATTTTGTTCCTCTTAAAGATTTTTAATTCCTTTATAATATCTTTTACTCTTAGCATAATAGTATCTTATGTACATTGTTATATATGATGTTTGTTTTATGTGGACAGGACCCAGAATTTTATTATTATTCTTTAAATCATTATTTTAATATAGAACTAAGGTAAAAATAATTAAAATCAGATTCTTTTTAGGGGGTTCATTTAAGAATAAGAAGGGTCCTCTCCGTTAGTATAAATCAGAATTGTTAAAGAACCTACACCTTGTTTTTCTAATCTTTAAAAAATGTGAGGTATGACTTATCTTTTTAATATTCTCTATCACTTATCTTTTTAATATTCTCTATCAGGGTTTTTGATAGGATCTATTACAAGATTAGTATTTAAAAGAAATTTTTATAATTTTTTTCTGGTTTGAAAGTAGTATATATTTAAATGAATAATATTAGATAAAATATTATAATTAATTTATATATTAGATATTATTATAATAAAAAATAATAATAAAAAAATAAAATATAACTAATATAAATTATAACCTATTTAAGAATAATAAACCCTATATTAAAATAACTTTGGGGTAAAAAATGGCAACGTACAACCTTAAATACGGACTGGATCCAAGGAAAGACCATGTTCTCTATAGGGATGAAGACCACTTGGTGATCTACCTTGGAACAAATATGTCAGGTAGTGGAGACGTAGACGTCAACAGTTATCTAATTGTAAATAAGAAGAGAGGATTTTTACTGGATCCAGGGGGATACAAGATATTTCCAAAGGTTCTCTCTAATGTTTCTAAGTATATAAATCCTAAGAATATAGAGTACATATACATGTGTCATCAGGATCCAGATGTGGCGGGAAGTGTCCCACTTTGGAGGGCTATAACAAATGCGAAACTTGTTACAAGTTGGTTGTGGATTAGGTTCTTACCACATTTCGGATTTGAAGATGTAGACAGTGTGGCACATCCACTACCAGATGAAGGTGAGGAGATAACCTTTGGTACAACAACCTTAGAGTTTATACCTGCCCACTACCTCCACAGTCCTGGACATTTCACCATCTACGATAGACGGAGTAAATTCCTATTTACTGGAGATATTGGAATAGCTATGTTGGAGGAACCATCTCTGATAATTGAGGATATGGATAAACATATCGAGGCTATGAAACCACTACATGAGAAATTAATGGCAAATAATCACGCTCTAAAACATTGGGTTAACAGGGTTAGGAATTTAGATATAGAGGCTATTATCCCTCAACATGGAGGGATTATCCCAAGGAAACATGTCAATAGGTTCTTCAATTTCTTAAGTAATTTGAAGTGTGGTACAGATCTACTAAGGTGATTAGATGAAAAAAAATCATAACAAAGATAAGGATAATGATAATTTACATATAGTTTCAGATATCTTTGCAGATGCTGTTCGTATAGAATCTGCAAATAAAGAGACCTCCAAGATAATATACAACTTAGTAACTGATATTAGTGAGTATTTTGTAAAAAATAACGAAAGGATTGTTGAAAATATAGAAAATCTATCTGAGATCATTGAAGATTTAGAAAAATTTAGAGATGATTTTCTACCATTTTTTCAGAAGTTAGAGATATTTGCAAGGGAGTTTAATCATCTCGTTGAGAACCTACAGTACATATCTAAGATGAGTAGTTCCATAAACGATGTTGCAAAACATACCAGTTTAATAGCCCTAAACGCCTCCATCGAGGCTGCAAGGGCTGGTGAATCTGGAAGAGGGTTTGCAGTTGTAGCCAATGAAATTAGGGAGATGGCCAATCAAACTATGAAGTTGACGAAGGAGATTGAAAAATTCAACTCTGAAGTTATGAGAGATCTTGAAGTGTTGAAGGATGTGTTAAATGTTATAGATAAGACAAAGGAAGGAACAAAAATGTTGGCAAAGGATATCAACGAAATCGTGGAGATAAACAACAAACTGAATAAGATTACAAAAGATCAGGAGAGATTCGTTCATGATATTAAAAGTTTAAGTGGTATATCTTTAGCAATGGAGAATTTCAATAAGATGCAGGAGAGGTTTAACAGAAAGTTAGGAGATCTGTTAGTTCAACTGGCTATAAGTGAAAGTGGCAAAAAAGTTGGTTAATTTCAACCTGGTGATTTCATGCACAGGATGGCAAAGTCTATATTGAGTAAGAAGAGGGAGGGTAAGAACCCAATTATCGCAGAGATAAAAGTCTTCTCTCCAAAGTACGGCGATCTACTTAATGGTAGGGATGAGATAGATATCCTTAGGATATATGAGGAGGCAGGGGTTGCAGGTATATCCTACATTACAGATAAAAGGTACTTCAAGGGGGATTTTAACGTTTTTAAAAAGATATGTGCATCTACAGAACTCCCTGTATTGAGGAAGGACTTTATTACATCAAAGGAGGAGATAGAAAGGACTGCAGAGGCAGAAGGGGGTGCAATCCTACTAATAGGGAGACTCCTAAAGGAGAAAACTGGGGAGTTCGTTGACTATGCCTTGGAGCATGGGTTAGATACTTTAGTTGAAGTTCATAGTAAGGAAGAGATGGAGATAGCCAAGGAGACTAATACTACTATGATAGGGATAAACAATAGGGACATCTCTAAGTTGGAACTTGACGACGGCAACGTATCCCTTACAGCAAAGTTGTCAAGGTACCTACCAGAGGGTATTATCTCTGTCAGTGAAAGTGGTATCGCCACCTTGGAAGATCTAAAGGTAGCCCTGAAGTATACAGATGCAGCCCTTATAGGCACAAGTTTTATGAGGGCGGAGGATACTTTAAACTTCGTTAAAAGTTTTGTAGAGGCTAAGTTATGTTAAGTAAAAAATGATGATTTACAGATGATATTTCGTTATTAGAGATTTTCATCGTTTTTTATTATAATTTATTAATTATTTTTAATATTTTTATTATTCTTTTAAAATTTATAAAATAAATAGAAAGTTAGAGTTGGAAGGGGAAGTTTTTTAGGCACTATAAAGTTTGAGAAGAGAGGAAAATTTATCCCAGTACAGTAGAGAGTTCTGTAAGGTGTGTAGGAATCTTCAAGAGATAGGGGATAAAGATAAATATAGTATAGTCTGGTGAAATTATGGGATATATAAGAGATGAGATGGTTAAACCTATATTAATTGGAGGGGTTATTGGTGGAGTACTGTCGTCTGTTCCTGTAATAGCATGCTTAAACTGCTGTTGTTGTCTTCTGTACGTTCTATCTGGTGTTATCACTGCCTATTTAATGTCAAAGGAATTTGATCCAAGTGATAGGGACTATCTCATATCTGGAGCGTTAAGTGGAGGTGTTGCAGGATTTGTCAATTGTGTACTAGATACTCTAATAACTTTTATCACATATGGAGTAATGGCTCCCTTTATGGCAAATTACTACACCTCTGAGTATATGAATATGATGATGGGGGGACCTACGTCTTTAATGATATTCACTATACTAAGTATCCCTCTATATATAATATTGGGTGCTATCTTTGGAGCTGTTGGAGGAATGTTGTATGGAAAATTAATGAAATAAATATAATAATTTTTTATTTATTATAATATTTTTATTTATTTTAACCATTAAGGACAGCCTCTGGAGTCATTGGAACAATATTTAAAAGTTTTATGGGGGTCAACTTATGCTGAGTAAGATCGTAGAAGGATACGATCTAACCTTCGAAGAGGCTTATAATCTATTTAACCAATTACTTGAGGAGAGCGATGTAAGAATAGGTGCCTACCTTACAGCACTTCAGACTAAAGGTGTCACCTCTGAAGAGATCGCAGGTTTTGCAAAGGCTATGAGAGATAGGGCCATCAAGGTGGATCTTGGCAGAGGTATAGTAGATACCTGTGGAACTGGAGGAGATAGATCCTCCACTGTAAATGTAAGTACAGCAGTGTCTATAATACTCTCAACCTTTACGAAGGTTGCAAAACATGGAAATGTATCTGTTACCTCTAAAAGTGGTTCTGCAGATGTACTGAGGGCACTAGGTATTGAGATAGACATTCCACCTGAAGAGGCAAAGAAGATGATTGAAGAGACGAACTTTGTATTTCTCTTTGCTCCAAGATATCATCCAGCCCTAAAGAGGATCATGCCTGTTAGGAAGGAATTGGGCATAAAAACTATATTCAACATCTTAGGTCCTCTAACAAATCCAGCGAATCCAGAGTATCAGATGGTAGGTGTCAACGCTCCAGATCTGGTGGAGAAGGTTGGAGAGGCTTTGAAGTTGTTAGGGGTTAAGAGGGCCCTTGTAGTCCATGGGGATGGTCTCGACGAGTTGGATCCAAGAGGTCCCTCAAAGGTATGTGAAGTTGTAGGGAATAAAATTGAGACCTATACTCTATCTCCAGAGGATTTTGGATTGGAGAGGACGAAGATAGTGCCATGTGGTAGTCCTGAGGAGAGTGCAGAGAGGATACTTAAGGCATTCTCTGGTAAGAGGAACGAGGATAGAAACTTTATAGTACTAAATGCCTCTGCAGTTCTCTATACCTGTGGGATAGCGTCAGATTATTCAGAGGCGGTAGAGATGGTAAGTAATGCCATAGACAGCGGTGAAGTGTTAGAGAAGTTGGAGGATATAAGGAGGTATTCAGAAAAGTTGAAATCAGAGAGTTCGAAATAAGAGAATTTGTTTTAAAAACTCCTAACCTATTAATTAGTATTCCTTTCTATATTCTCAAGAGTTAAAAGGTAAACCTTTATTGTTGGTAAGAACTTTATCCCTGGTTATAGTGGAACCAGCATACATGGTTTACTTTTTTAATGTTTTTTTAGTATTAAAGAACAAATTTGATTGTACCATTTTCTTATCAAAAAACTCTCGATAAAATTTTAAATTAAAACTATTATAAGAAATTAAAAATAAAAACTCATACTCTGATAAATTTGGAAAGTTATAAACAATAGATGATTTCCTAATCTGCTATTGAACATTTAGAGGGAATAACGACCTTCTTAGAATGATTATGGTAAAATTCTCTCCTTATTTTTAAAATGTTTTTTTATTATTTTATTTAATTATTATTTTTAACTTAGTCTCCATCAAAAGCAGAAATTAGAAAATATTAAACTTTAAAGATAAAAATGAACATATTACAAAAAATATCAGAGGATTACTTTCTCCAAATGTTTAGAAATTAGATAGAAAATATCTATAATTGTTTATACTTTTTAAAAATTTATATTCGAGACAGGAAAAAGAGTGTTTTTATTTTTCAAATACTTTTTTCCATTTTTATACAATTTTTTATTATTTATCAACCTCATCAAAAGAGATAATTTAAAAACAGAAAAAATAAATAAGGGTTGTAAAAAAGAGTTATAAACGAGATATTCACTCCCTAATACTGGAAAACGGAAAACTCTAAAATATCTTTTGATACCTTTTTCTTTATCTTAGTGTTTAGAAATTTAATTATATATTTATAAAGTAGGGTTTTTACTATTTTTTAATTACCGTCTTAATTCCTATCAAAGTAATAAATTAAAAAAAACAATAAAATATAACTTTATAAAATAAAAAATTATAAAAATTTATTGTAAAAATTAAGGAATTTAAAATATAAAAAAATTTTTTTCTTCTCTAAATTATCATTTTAAACTATTAATAAAGAAATGGGTGTTCTTCGCTCCTGGCCATTGGAACGGGAGAGGATGATTCTTCAGATATTTTCTAAATTACAACTCTTTTTTATTATTTTTCTAATTACTACATAATGGAAACTAAGACTTTATTATCCGCAATATATCCCTATTACATTTTTTAAACCCTTAATGACTTTATATGTGAGAACACAAATAGTTTTACTATAAGTCTAAATAATTACAACTACCAGGTGTAAGGATATGGATAACCATACCCATACAGCGAGACTTATAACTATCCTCTCTGTTGAAGAGGGACTGAAGACAGAGTTAGCCCATAGTATAAGAGTTAGGGCCAATATAGAAAAGAGATCGTTAAAAAATGAAGATACTGTAGCAGTATTCAACATAGTAGGTACTACAAGTTATCAGGTTTTTTTCATAGACGATAAGAATAGTTTGGATGTTATAAAATCAGAGTTAGATAAAATGGGCGTACTACTAAACTACGACTCAGAGAAGATTTTAGAGAGGTATATTCAGAGAAAGATAAAATAGAGTGATACTATGGATGATAAAAGGAGTGCCCATGGTGTAGATAAACAGTGGGTAGTATTAAATGAACTTGCCTTCCTTCTTGTTAACCAAGGTAAAAAAGTTCCTGAGGAGGTTTTCTCTAGACTGAGAACTGCAAAGAATATAATATCTTACTACCTGTTAGATGAACATACCACTTTCAACACACTTCTGAAGGCAAATAACGAACTCTCAAAGGTACAATCTATACTCTTCACACTCTGTGAGGAGGATCTAGCAAAGGAGTATATGGAAAAACTTACCCTGGCTATGATGGACAAGTTAGATGTGGAGTTTCCTCTCGATAGAAATCTATTTAATGCAGAGGTAAAGAAAAGGAGAAATGTTCACTCTATAAGGGTAAGATTGGATGGAGAACTTCAACCGGAGATTTTAAGCAACTTTAGTGAGTGGTACGGCGTAATATTCGAATACAGCAGAGAATTGGAGGACTGTATAGTAATCGAGGGAGAGGAAAATAGGGTAAAAAATGCACTGAAAAATTTTGCCACTGTCTGGAGGTTTTTAAGGGAGAACTCCACAGCAGGAAAGTATTAGATATATAATATAGTCTCCAATGTAGGGAGTTATTATATAAGAAATGGTGACAGGTACTATTAAAGGTATCATAGGAGTTACGTATATCTCCTCGTTATCGTGGTACTTTGAAAAGTCGTCATCCTCAGAAGATGGAAAGAGTTTTATACTATCCTCCTTTCCCATTATCAGTCTGTTTTTATCTCTAACATCCTTAACTTTAACCTTCTCTCCAAAGGAGAGTATAAGTAAGTGTCGCATACTTTTAGGTCTATGCCCTCTTATCAGATTTTTTATAAGTACTATTAGAGGTAAAAAGATCATAAAAAACATTCCATTGATAAAGACCAGTATAGGAAAAGAAGGGAGGTATCCTATATTTAAAATAATTCCAAAGGGAGTGTACGTTGGTGCAGTATACTTTGGTATTAGGGCACCCATTCCTGCCAACAACTTACCATCTGCTCCTCCTACTCCAAATAGAAACATTATATATCCCAGAATAAAACAGAGAATAAATCCAGAGAGGGAACGTAATATATAACCTATATCACCAGTAACCACAGTTAAATAAAGATGAGACAGTACTCCAACGATAGACATAAATATCCAGAGGTAATCCTCAACCTCCCTACTTCTAAGATCTTGAACAGCCCCTATTATAAGACAGATCAAACCAATGAGATAGTTGTAGAACATTATATCTGCCATAGATCTCATCTTTATTATTTTTTAAATATTTTTTCTATTATACCCTCTTTAGAGTCCTTATTACCAACTTCATCTTTTTTTACTTCCTCCCTATCCTCTTCTTTTTTCTCCTCTAAATTATTATTTTCACTATCCGACTTTTTCTCTTTTTTTCTCGCCAACTTCTCCCTGTCAAATGTAAAATCATCTTCTATCTTGATCACATGATCTGCAATATTCTGAATCGCTAAACTGAAACCAGGTTCTGCACCGATTACTATGATCTTCTTACCATGCTCCTTAGCCTTCCTCATAGCAGGGAGGAAATCTGCATCTCTAGTCATATAGGCTATAGTATCTACGTTCTTGTTGAATATTAACTCTGTGCCCTCAACAGCCATCTCTACATCTACATCTCCAGCAGTAACCCTTGGTTCAAAACCTTGATTTGCAATAGCCTCTATCAACTTATCAGATGCATACTGGTTTAGATATACTCTACCTATTATAATTTTACCAAACTTACTTAGAACCTCCCGTATCTTATCTAAATCAACGTTGAACTCCTTCCTCAACATATTAGGTCCGTCTATCAGTAGTGCTATTCTATCCTTACCTTCATCTTCACTACTTTTTTTGATACAGATCTTCTTTAACTTTCCCCACATAGTATCACATATTATGTTTTTATTTATATATTTTTATATTTATATTGATAAAATTAAATTATAATTATGGGGAATTTAATATTTTTTCATACCTTCTTTTAAAATCCTCTAGGTTCTTTATAGTAGTGTCTAAAGTAAGAGGTGTTAACGATATGTGTTTTTTCTTCCTTAAAACATGGACGTCTGTACCTTCTTCATCGTCCTCTACAGGATCTCCCCCTATCCAGTAGTACTCTCTACCTCTAGGGTCCTCTCTCTCCTCTATATGGGTGGTGTACATCCTCCTTCCCAACCTTGTAATCTCAATAGGCGTTTCCTCAGTAGCCCCCTCTGGAATATTCAGGTTGATCACATCACAGGGAAAGTCCTTGTCAAAGTACTTCTTAACAACTTTAACTACTATCTTAGAGGGAGTTATAAAATCTATTGGCATCTCCCCCTCTTTAAACTTTAAATGATCTTTCGTAATCTCAAGGGAACATGCCAGTGCCTTTGCTCCATGATGAGCCCCTTCAAATGCAGCCCCTAAGGTTCCTGAAGTTGTTATCTCTGTACCTAAGTTCTCTCCTACGTTTATACCTGAGATAACAATATCTGGTACCTTCTTCAGTATCTTGTAGATACCTAGGATAACACAGTCTGTAGGAGTACCTGATACTGCGTATCCGTAATCTCCATCAGCCAGTTTTGTTTTGGTAATTCTCAAAGGTATAAAGAGACTTATAGCCCTACCTACACCACTCTGCTGGTTTGTAGGTGCCACTATAGTAACCTTGGCACCTAACTCCTCAGAGAGTACAGACTTCAAAGCCAGTAAACCGTTGGAGTAAATACCATCGTCGTTAACTAGTAATATGTCCATAGGATCACCGTGATTATCTTTATTTATACCTTAAATCTCGCATTTCTTAATCAGATAAACCTATCTCTCCATTAGACTCGTTAAAAAAGTGAATATAAGATTACTTAAAATAACAGTTAAAATTTTTTATATTTTAATAGTATACTTATTAATATTATAAAAATTTTTGTTGTTTTTTACTCTTTTTATAGATGGTGATTTTATGAAAAAAAGGAATATTACTGAGTTTCAGATACTTTCAGAGATTGTAAGAAAACAGCCCCATATAAAACAGAAGGAGATTGCAGATGCCTTAGGAATAACTGTCCAGGGAGTTTCTGAACATATAAGGAATTTACTTAAGAAAGGTTATATAAAATCTAGAGGGAGAGGAGAGTACATCCTTACTGATAAGGGCATAAGGGTTCTAAAAACCTGGATATCTCAATTTAGAAACTATCTTGAGGAGGTTAACAGGGAGATATATAGATACAAGGATATATGGCCTGCTATCGCCTATGAGGATATAGAGGATGGAGACAGAGTATATCTATTTATGAGGAGAGGTTTACTTTACGCCTCAAAAACTCTTAAAACTACATCTACCGCAGAAGTTATAGAGGGAGGTAAAAAGGGAGAAGATATAGCCATAACGAACATAGAGGGTATAATAGAGATAAAGAAGGGTAAAGTAATAATTTTGAAGATACCTCCTCGGATCAGCGGTGGTTCTAAAAATGTAAATTACGATCTCATTAAAGAGGTTATAGATAAAAATAGGGAGGCTGTAGTGGCAAGTATGGGAACTGTCTCATATGTAGTGACCCAGAAGTTGAACATAAAACCTGATATAAGATTTGCAGTTTTAGAGGGTATCGTCAAGGCCTGTGAGAGAGGTTGCGATGTAATATGTTTAGTAACAGGGAGGATGACAGAGAAGGTTGTAAAGGTTTTAGATAACAGTAAAATAAAGTATACACTATTGGACACTGCAAAAAGCAACTGATATATTCATCTATATTCTAAGAACCTGAGTGATAATTAATACATACACCAGATACACTACAAATAATATTGTCCCTTCTATCCTACTAATTTTAAAGTATTTACTGTCATATTTACCGAGGAATCTCAACACCACACCCTTATTCATAAAGAGGACCATAAGCACTACAAGGAGTAAGTTAACGAATAGTTCAAACCTTGTTGGAGGTATAGGGATAGCCATACTGGAGAGGGCTAAAACACAGCCAATATTTATCATATTGCTACCTATAACGTTTCCAATAACTATCTCCCCAAGTCTCTTCCTTGTGGCAGATAGTGATACTGCAATTTCAGGTAGGGAGGTTCCAAAGGCCACCAGTGTAAATCCTATAACCTTGTTAGGTATACCTAAAAGGAGGGCAATATTACGGGCACCATCTATGAATAACTTACTTCCTACAAATATACTGGTCAGCCCAACGATGGTAAATATTAGGGCTAAAACCATAGGAATGTCCTTTTTATCGTCCTTACTCCCTTCTGTTATAACAGTTCTCTTTTTTAGGGTGTATGCCATATAACCTAGAAATAGGATAAACAGTACTACGCCATCTCCAAAGTCGAAACCATCGTATCCCAGTAAAAAGAGTAGTATGGAGTAAAGGAGATATATTTGAGAGTTTTTTAGTATAGAACTCTGTTTTACAATAAGAGGAGATATTATAGCACACAACCCTAGTACAAATCCAATATTTACTATACAACTTCCAAGGGCATTCCCCACTGCTATCATCGGTAGGCCCTTATATACAGCATATAGAGTAGTAACTATCTCAGGAAAAGAAGTACCAAACGCAACTACCGTTGCTCCTATAACAAAGTTTGAAAGTTTAAAGTACTTGGCTATCCTTGTATTTCCCAGAATAAACCAATCACTCCCATAGTTTAACAATCCCAACCCTATAAGGAGCATTAGTATACTTAGTGAAATCTCCACATTTTCACCGATAGAATTAAGTGAGAAATTAAAAAATCTTATTATAAAAATTAATTATAATTATTAAATTAATTAAAATAAGTGGATTTATACTTCTTTTTTATCTTTTATAAATCACCTGATCCGTTCTTTACCTTCTTTCTTTTAACCATCTTAAACTTCTTACCACCACATTCACAAACTAAATCCTCTATAACCACATTCTTACCATCTACCTTGTAAACCTTACCACATTTTAAACATCTGTAGTATCTCAGAGTAGGTCTTACCTCTCCAGTATATAACTTACTTAAGTTTATCTCCTCATTTTTAAACTTTTTTAAATTCTTTCCCACCAACCTTGCTAAAAATGTGGTATTTCCAATTATCTCAGAACCTTCGTAGATGTTGAATCCAGGAATAAGTTCATATATTGCAAAATTCATACTATTTACAATCCTCTGAACCTCTAAGTACTCCTCTATTGGTTTATGAGAAAAGGCTAAGTAAAGTACTCCCTTATCCCCCAATCCTTCAACACCCCTTGATAGGAACAACTTTAAACCATCCAATGTATAGGGAGGATCTGTAAATACAGTATCAAATCGTCCCCAGTACTTTTTATCTAACTCCTCCCTAAAATCCTGTTTAACTGTTTCAATATTCAACCCCTCTCTCTTAGATATCTTATCTATCAGGTTTAACAGTCTCTCATCTATATCCATAACTACAACTTCTTCTGGAAATCCTGTCATTGCACTTGGAATGGATGTTAAATCATCATCTCCAATAAATAACACCCTCTTTCCCTCTAAATCTCCCCTGTCAGCCATTATAGCCGCCCTATACACTGCTGTTTCAGGAGTGGCGTGAGACTGATCTATCCTTGTATTCACAGTGGGCCTAAGTTTTGCATACTCCTTATGTTTCCTAAGTATCTCCTTGAAAACATCATCTAGAACTATTCCTCTCCCCCTACAGGTGGGACATTTTAAATCTCTCTTCATTCTAAATTTTAGATTATCCTCTACTAAATTCCTACCGTACTCTGTATACACTGCACCTCTTTCATCCCTTTTCAAGATTCTGCTCCTCTCTAGGATACTCCTTACCTTACTTACAACAGGTAAAGGTAGTTTAGTGTACTGACTTATTCCCTTTGTAGATACTGGCTGATTCCTATAGATACACCTTAGTATACTTTCGATAGCATCAACACCTTCTGCCACCTTTACCTTCTCTGCCAACCTTTTTAGGAAAGTTTTAAACCTCTCCCTGTTGGAGAGATCCAGAGTACTTTTATTTAATTTACCTCCCATCTGACCGATTATCTTCATGGTGAAACCTCTACTTTCTGGTTAAAAAAATAATTAATTTAAACTTCAGCATCTTAGATATTTTTATTAAATAAAAATTATTATAATTATGAAAAAAATAATAAAAATTTCCCCTAAAAATTTCCTATTAACCCCTCCAACTAAAGAAAATATTCTCTTTTTAAGTATTTAACAATACTGCAGTTCTTACTTATCGATTATACAACTTTGATACTCTCTAGATCTCCCCCCATTCTATAGGATAGTTTAACCTTTAAAATATTGCCCTCTATCCTTGGGTTCTTAATTGGTATAATGAGAGGAGGGTTTAACATAGGAGTACTGCCAGCAACAGTATCCTCTGTCAGTTGAGTATAGGTGTTTAACCTTATGCCTATTCTATCCTCCTTAACTTCATTACAGGATATCCTAAACTCTAAATGATAGGACACCTCTTCCCTGTTCACCCTGTTAAAATCAACTGTACTATAGAGTACTTCGTTAGATAGAGGCTGTGAGGTCACCTCCTCGTCGTAGTAGATATGGTCCATCCTAGCCAATACTACCTGGGCTGTATTGTAGACTCTCTGAGGTATGATCCTCCCCCCTTCCTTCAAGATCCCTTTCTTAAGTATGGCATTTATCACTGGGACCTGAGGTTCTGTAATAAGTGCAGTGTCTAACATCTCCATAACAACTACATCCACCTCATCCTTAGGAACGTACTCTCTTGCATCGCCCTCTATAAGTTCTATATTATTAAACCCGTTGATCTGTATATTCTCCAAGGCATACTGGTAGGTTATAGGGTCTAACTCTATGGCATAAACCTTTTTTACAATTCTGGCAGCCATCATAGCCAGTATTCCACTTCCTGTACCTACATCGTAGAGGATATCATCAGGTTTAACACTCCTCTCTATAGCCCACTTGAACACTCCTAGCCTCTCTCTATCCTGTAGCATACTGTAGTGCCACTGAGGGACGTTTAATTTAAGTATCATTGGATATACCTCTTTTTAGTAGTTGTTAAAATATATTAGATGGGTTTTTTACTTCTTTTTTTGTTTTTATTTATTCATTTTATATAGGTACATCAACATATTTTAAAATAATTTTAAATAAAATCTTTTTTATTATAAAAAAATAAAAACAGAATAATTAGACAACTTAAACCTTTAAATGGAGAAAATACTCGTAAAACAGATAAAAATGCCCTTCTTGAATAGTCAAGATTATTAAAGAATTGAAGTGGGTCTTTCCTAATTTATATTGAACTTTATGATTATTAATGTTAATAATAATAGAAATCCCATATCCATTAATTTTTTTATCATTTTTTTGTTACCGTTTTTAAATAAATTTTATTTGTTATAATTTTAATTTTTTAATATTATTATTTTGTTGATAAAATTGAGATATGGATATTAATATTACAACCCTACTTCCCATCAAAAGAATAGTTTAAAGAATAATAAGAATAATTATAAAAATAAAAAACAGAAAACTTCTATTTATCTCAAATACAGAAATTTTAACAAAGAAGATTGGAGGGGAATGATCCTCTGAATACCTTTCTAATACAGGAATTCAGAGTAAGATCTCCTATCTTACCTAGTGATTAGAAAGACCCTAGAATGTTTAAATAGTTTTTATATGATTTTATACTGATTATTTTAATCATGTTTTTATTTAACAATTATCATTTTCATTGTTCTTTTAATCACTACTTGGTGGGAACTAAGGTAATATTACAATATAAAAATTGGAATGCTATAAAAACACTTATAGAAATTTAGAGAATATCTCTCTGTTAGTAAGAATCTCTATCCAAATAATTTTACAATAAGGACCATAGTGTGCAAAATATCTAAAAAATAAGAGTAAATTTACTCTTTTTATCGACATAAACACTCTTAATAACAATTAGGTGATATCATCAAAATAGGTATACTGTGCTGTAGAAAATCCCTTGAGAATACACTTATTTACAACTGTCTATCAAGGAAATATCCTACTACCTTCATAAACCCTAAGAAGTTAAATTTAGACGTTGATCTAATACTGTCAAGGGTTGAGAGAGATTATTTAAGGGAGGGCTTAAAAGCGTTGAAATATATCGAGGAGAATAAAGATATAGAAGTGATAAATCCTAGGAGATCTATTGAGGTATGCCAGAACAAGTACTTTACCTACAGAGTTCTAAGGGAATACATGCCAGTATCTATCTTGATATCCCCAGATAACTTCCAGGATGTGGGCTATCTCATGGAGGATGTAGGTTTGGAATTCCCTGTAGTGGTAAAACCATCTTATGGAGGATACGGTGATGGAGTTTTAAAGGTGGAGAAGAAGGAGGATCTAAAGGATCTTTTAAGTAGACACTATAGGAAGAACTCTAACAACCTTATTATTCAGGAGTATATCCCCTATAAGCATGATATAAGGGCTTTCGTTATTGGCAACAGGATAGTATGTGCCATGGAGAGAATCCCTAAAAATGACTGGAGGGCAAACTGCTCCCTTGGAGCGGAGACTAGGAGATTTTATTTAGAGAGTGATGTTGAAGATCTCGTTTTAAAGTGTGTTAAAAGAGTAGGCGCCCATATAGTGGGAGTAGATGTGTTGATAGATAGAGAGAACAATCCCTATATACTGGAGATGAATATAACCCCTCAGTTTAGAAATATTATGAAGTATTCCGATATTCCCTTAGAGATACTCAAGTTTATAGAGAGATTCTATAAATAATGAAAATTAAAAAAATAAAATAAAAAAAGAAGTAAAAACCTAGAAAGTAAAGTTTAAACAGAAATTCCTATATCTCTCCTTCGTGCTAAGTATAAACCAGAAGGTAATTGTCTATATTTGGCTCTTATTTGCAAGTATTTAACAATTTAAAAATTTTTAATTTTTTAACTTAATTAATTTTCAATATTATTATCAATCCTACTTCCCATCAAAATGATAATTTAGAGAATAATAAAAATAAAAATTATTACCCCAATTCCCATCAGGATTGTGATTAGAAGAATAAATAATAAAAATGATTATCATAATAAAAAAATAATAAAAGTTTCTAAGAGGATAAATAAAAAGGAATAAAATTCCAATAATGTAAAAAACAAAATATAATAACCTTTTGGACACTGAAAGAAACAGGTAGGATTACTTTTTAATTTTTTAGTTTTTATTCTTATTTCTTATTTTATTATTATTTTTGTATTATCAGTGGTGGGAACTAGGGTAAAAATTATTATAAAAATAATAAAGAAAATGTTTAAAATAAAAACTTCTATTATCCCAGATATAAAATTTTAAAAAAGAAGATTGGAGGAGAATAACCCTCTGAATACCTTCTAATACAGGGATTCAGAAATAAGATCTCCTATCTTATCTAAGTGTTCAGAAAGACCCTAAGGATATTTAATATTTTTATATTGAACCTTACTCCCATCAAAAAAATTCTAATAAGAATAATAATTATAATAATAAAAATAATAAAAAGAAGGTATTAAAATCAAAATAAGAGATAATCTTTCTAGGACGCTCTAAGATACCAAATGGAATTGGAGTAGATCCTTCCTAACAGATCGCTATTATTAATTTTTATTATTATAAGTATTATATTTCAATATTTTTCCTAGTCTTTTATATTATTTTTATTATTTAAATTATTGCTTAGAATGGGAATAAGGTTATTTACTTTTTATCTCTATCCCTTCAGAATTATTATATTGTTATTACTCTTAAGATTTTTATTATTCTTATTTTTATGATATTTTTATTATTCTTCTAATCACAGTCTTGATGGAAACTAGGGTATTATCATTATTAACTATATTTATTGAAATCTCTATACTCTCTTAAAAATATCCAGAAAACCATTAACTCCATTAAACTACGTCCCAATAACTATAGGCTCTGAGAGATCCTTAATAAGTCTTATAACTGAATAGGCTGCCAATGCTGAGGTTTTAGGGTTCTCTTTACATGGTATGTTTTCAACAACTGTTCTTATGGTGCCTGTGGAACCTCTAACTATCACTTCATGTCTATTTACGGAGATCCCTGGATCTGCCACTATCTTAACCTTTGTAGGGTAGTTAGATGCCAGGTAAAGTACCAGAGAGACGTTTATATTCTGAGGGAATCTCTCTATAGCCTCTAAGAAACTACCTTCAAAGACTGTAGTTGGTTCTGAAATAGTATCTACGTCGATCCCCTGTTTCTCTAAGGAATCCCTTAATCCCTCTACAGGTTTTACTGTTGTCAACGTTACCTCGTATATCTCTCCTAAGGAGGCTGCCTTAATTCCATCTATTCCTGCAACGGCTCCTGAAGGTATGTATATCCTCCTGTTGTGCCTCTTTGCAAGGTTGTACAGTCTTTTATAGAGGTTAGGATCTTTAAAGGCACCGACACTCATCACTATTACATCCTTTCCATTTTCTATAGCCTTTGTTGCAACATCCTCTACCGCTCGGATCGAAGCACACTCTATAACTATATCTAAGTCCTTACGTACTAACTCCTCTATAGAGTGGCACACCTGGGCTCCTACCAACCTTCCAAGTTTCTCCGCCTTGTGAAGGTGTCTGTCGTAGAGGGCTACAACCTTAGGGTTTATAATACCCATTAGTACCGCATTAACTATTATAGTAGCGATGGCTCCACAACCAACCAGTCCTATTCTCAGCATCTATACCCCAAAAATCATTTTTTATAATATTTTTTTTTAATTTTTATTATTATGATTATTATTTTTATTGTTCTTCCATATCCTTCAGAAGGGTTATAAATCCTTTAGTATTTACAGAGAAATTATTTTCATTTTTATCTAAGTACATCTCAATAGTCCTTTTTTGACGGTATATCTTATTATCTATATTATCATCTGCCCAAATAAAATTATTGAAATATACACATCTATCACACAGTAACTAACTGTTCATAGTTCTAACCTTTCTCTTCCATTTTTCTTCTTGATAAAGGATATCAATTCATCTACGTTTTTCTTTCTGATTAGATCCTTGAGGTGTTCCCGCTCCTCATCTCTTAAGTTTAGCCAGGGGAATGTCTGAATCAGTCCTTTAACCTGTAGCAATCCAAGGTACTTCCTAGTGTATTCACTGCTGGAGTATTTGTAAGTGGTCATAAATTCACTATCTGTTTTCTCTCTAAAGTACTCCAAGATCAGATTAAAGTAATCCATCAATATAACCTGTTCCTCTGTTGAAATCTCCGGTTCTATAAATAGATGAATGGGATGAGTCCTGTATTTAGCTTTAGTCACTAAAATACCGTCTACTCCAAAAACCTCTCTAATTTTATAAAGTCCTGCCCTTCCATCTGGACTTCCAGTATCTAGGGTTCTTACAAATAAAATATTTGATTTAATTTTCCTATACAGTTTTTCATTTACGTATATCTTTATCCTCTTATACTCCTTACCGTTATAGGCGTTGGCGTCTATAACTTCGATTTCAAGATCACCTTTATTTTTCTCCACCTCCTCAACAGTTAGATAGTATTTTACCTTCAAAGGTTTATCTGCCCTATACGTACTTATAAATTCCTCAAAATCGTTTCCAGCCCTGTAGTGATTTTTGGGATCTAGTGTATATTTTCGTTTTTGGATATCTTTACCGATTTTAATACCTTCAAATGAAAAAACCTCATATTTTGGTACCTCCTTTCTTTCAAAAAAGCAGATAATAACATTTGTACCTGTATGTTCAAATATCTCTTTTTCAAAGATAATGGCTTTTCTAATGGTATAATACTTTAAAAAATCTGTTCTTATCCTGTTTGATACAGAAAAACCAAATAAAAAATTTGATGGAATAATATAGATCATTTTTTCAATGCCATGGCGCAAGTCGTTTATCAATGCAAGTTGGTATAAATCCTGATACTTTTCATTCTCCCCTTTAAAGTATTCCAAGTATTTCTGAGTTTCCCTGTGCTTAACTATATAGCCTATATATAGATATGGTGGATTTGTTATGTGATAAACAGGTAATTCTAAGTTAAGTAAAAATCTAGGATAACCTTTAATGGTATCTCTTTGTTGGATATTCTCCTTAGCAACCTCTTCTGGAATTCCGTATTTAATAGCGTTTTGAATAGCCTGTTCTACTAATTCTTTTTGAATATCAAAGAGAAAAATATGGTTTTTAAAAAAATCTACCCTCTCCTCCTCTGGGATATACTCCAATATCGGGAGTATGAGATTACCTTTTCCTGCAAAGAGATCAACCCAGATGTATCTATGTAATTTATCTTTTATTTCAGGTAGAATAAACTCCTTAAATATCTCAATAGGGGTCAGATGCTCTCCATAAATCCTTCTTTTATTATTTAAAGTCTTATGAATTTTTATATTGGTATCTATTGTATCCATATTTAAACCACCTAATACTCTAAAATAGTCGGTATTCCATATAATTATCCACTTCTAAAAAAAAATAATAATTTTATTAAAAAAATTATAATAATTATTATAAAAATAAAAAAGTTATTTACTTGGTAATTTCACTAGAACTATATTTCCTATAGACTCTACAACTCTATAGGGTATAACTACCTTTTTAGTGGGATCGTCTATTTTATCCTTCAAACACCCCCTATAAACATCACTTACAACTATACCACTTACTACAGCCTTCTCAGTATCTATCATGGCGTCGTAAACCTCTCCAACGTAATAACCTTTTGTAGTGTAGATCTTTTTATTGAGGATTTCACTAACTTTAATTGCCATAGGAATCCCCCTAATTTTTAATACCTGTCAGACAGTGCTGGTATCTTCATCTCTTTGATCAGTGGGGGTAACTCTCATCATCCAGGTTTAGAACCTGTTAATTGGATAGTTTGGAGCCTCGTTGGTTATAAGTATATCGTGAGGATGACTCTCCCTCTGGCCACTCTGTGTTATTATAACAAATCTTCCCTTTTCCTTCAACTCCTTTATGTTCCTTGCCCCACAGTACCCCATGGATGACTTCAAACCCCCTACAAGTTGGAATATAATTTCACTTACAGGTCCCTTGTAAGGTACTGCTCCCTCAACACCCTCTGGCACCATCTTTACATGTTTCATATGACTCTTACTCTGGAAGTATCGATCTGCCCCTGCACCTACCCCTCCTACCATAGCACCTAAGGATCCCATACCCCTGTACTGTTTGTACTTTCTACCGTTTATAGTTATCAACTGTCCAGGTGCCTCCTCTGCTCCAGCGAGTAAACTCCCTAACATTACAGCATCTGCCCCAGCGGCGATTGCCTTGGCTATATCTCCACTGTACTTTATACCTCCATCTGCAATTACTGGCACCTGGTAGTCCTTTGCAACATCTGCAACCTCTGCAATTGCAGTTAACTGTGGAACCCCTACACCTGCCACTATCCTTGTAGTACATATACTTCCAGGTCCTATACCTACCTTGAGAACATCTGCTCCAGCATCTATTAGATCCTTTGCAGCCTCCTTAGTTGCAATATTTCCAACGATCAGCACTGTGCCTTTATCCTTTTTCTCTATCAGTTTTTTAATTTTACTTACTGCCTCTACCACCCTCATATTATGGGCATGGGCACAGTCTATGGTTATGGCGTCTACCTCGGCATCTATAAGGGCCTCTGCCCTCTCTAGATCGTGAGGTCCACAGGCTGCAGATACCAACAGTCTCCCATCCTTATCCCTGGCAGCCTGTGGATACTGTTTCCTCTTTAGGATATCCCTTAGGGTTATCATTCCTATTATTCTCCTATTTTCATCTACTATAGGTAGTCGCTCTATCCTGTTCTCATACATGATGCTCATTGCTTCATCATGTGTAATATTCTCATGACTGTAGACGACGTCTTTAGTCATTACCTCCTTAACTGGGATGTTGTCCTCCTGTATGTATTTAATATCCCTTGCAGTAATTATTCCTACCAATCTGTTGTTTTCATCTACTACAGGTAGCCCTCCAATAGAGTACAACTCCATTATTCTCTTAGCATCTCCTACGTTGCTATTTTGGGGTATGGTAATAACATCCCTAATAATAATGTCTTCAGCCTTTTTAACTGATATTACCTGGCTTACCTGATCCTTTATAGACATGTTTCTGTGGATTACACCGAGACCTCCTCTTCTCGCCAAGGCAATAGCCATCTCCTTCTCAGTCACAGTGTCCATTGCAGCAGAAACTATAGGTATGTTCAACTTTAAACCTGCAAGATCTGTAGATGTATCTGTATCTCCAGGTTCTACGTATGAAGCATTAGGTATAAGCAAAACATCGTCAAAAGTATAGGCTGTTTTCGCCTCGTATATCTTCTCTAAGAACAAGATCTCACCTATGTCCTTTTTGGTTATATTATGGTAATTGATATATATACTTTGTTTTTGGATGGGGATAATAATAGTATCATTTTAGGGGTTAAAAATTATTCATATTATAGGATTAAAAAAGTCAATCTTAATGATTTATATACTATATATACTTCAATGTAATAAGTGGTGATTATTATTATCACAAAATAAAAAAATATATATAGATGATATGAGAAGAGTGGTGTAGTTCAATTTACAAATATTAAAATATCTTATAATATAAATTTATCGAAATAACTACTTATCGTGAAAATATGAAACCGATAACTAATAATAAGATAAAATACCTTGTAGACAATGACATACCTGTTCAACAGTACTTCTGTAGTTTATTATTAAGTGCCTTAGCAGAACTTATTGAAGATTCACAACTATTTGTAGACTCTATAATAGAATCTATAGGACCTAATTTATACACTATTCTAAAGGAAAGAGGATTAATTAAAGAAAATTACTCAGATTTTGGGGATCTTATCAAGGATGTAAATAGGGCTATGAATATATGTGAAGGGGTAAGTACTACCTCTGAGAAGGATCTATTGATTGTTCATCTTTGTAGAAAAGGTGCTCACTGTAAATACTGTCCAGTGGATATTGGTGGGGCAGAACTAATCTCTACAGGGTGTCCATTTCCAGTTTTATTCGAAGTTATGGGAAAGGAAGCAGGATTTAAATATAAAGCTGTAAAAGTTAAAAAAGAGGAGTACGCCTGTAAGATATATTACAAAACAATTGAAAAGAATGAAAAAGGTGTTAATCCTACAGGATACAAATAAAATTTATTCGTTTAATTTTAATATGGCCTCTGCTATATCTCCATTACACTCCTTAAGTGCCCTGAGGGCTTCATCCCTTGAGACGTTGCACTGGCTCATAACCAGTTGAATATCTTCTTCAGTTATCTCTAATTTTACTTCTTCATTCTCTATATTTTCCTCTTTTTTTATCTTTTTAGCCTTTCCAGAGATGGTGTATGTCTTGTTTCCAAACATATCCATTACTTGAACCTTAGGTTTTTCAAAGACTAAGATCTTATCCTCCAACTCTATAGTTACCTTCAAAGCCCTTAGTTCTTCTGTCTCCATTCCCATCTCTTTCATCATCTTCTCCATCTGTTTCAACATTCTTGGACTCATTCTTCCAGGAAACATAGTTTTCACCTTATTTTTTAGTACATTATTGTGTTAGTTGATAAATATGATTAAGTATAATATAAATTAATTTAGGATAGTAAAAAATAACTATTATACAGTTAACTATAAAAATAGATAAGTATCTCTTATAAATGTTCATGAACACCTGATAAAAAGTGAATGGTCTTTTCTAACTCTTGGATTCTATTTTTTATACCATAGAGCTGTGATAAAAACCAAAATTAAAAATAGATACATATTAATCCTAATTTTATTTTTAACAACTTCTTTTAATTTTTTAATTCTTATTTTATTTTTTATGAAATTTTTTGGTGAGAACTAGATTAAAAATATATCATTATAATGGATAACGAAATCCTTATGGGACAAAATTAAAATTTCTGTTATTAATTTCTATAGCCTACTTGAGATACTGAAAAGAAAAGAATGATTTCTGCCAAATATCCTCCAATATCTTTCATAATTATAGAGTTTTTAATAATAAGGGGATTTCATCCTTTTTAAGTATTTAGAATTGTTATTTTTTGTTTTCATTAATTTTTTTATTTAAAATATTTTAATAGTCGTTATTTTAGTATCATTCTTTTGTTTATAACCATAATATAAAAATAAACTAAAAAATAATTCTGATAATCATTTTAAAATTTATATTCTCGATGTAGGATTGAGTTTTTTATTTTAAAAACAATTTTTTTAATATTTTTATTTATCATATTGCATTAGTATATTTTTATATTTTGATTAAGAGATTAGGATATCCTCTCCATTATATTTTTTATTATCATAACTCTAAGTTATTTACTTTAACAGAAACAAAAGTATTGCTATAATTCAATTTTGGTGAATATGTATGCCTATTAAAGAGGGCGATATAGTAAAAGGGCTTTTCTGGGATGAACCTTTTAAGGTGGTGAAAATAAGTGGAAAAGGAAGAGGTGTTTATATAGTAGGATATAAGATCCATTCAAGAATATGGAAAGAATTATTTTTAACAGCAGATGATTTGGAAAAAATTGAAAGGATGAGTACTTCCACATTTATAGAGGATCCTGAGAATATTCGTCTATTTATGGAGGCTATCAAGATAAGATATGGATACCTCTTTAACCCACTGCTTGCGGTATGTGTCTCTAACATAGATCCTCTGCCCCATCAGATAGAGGCTGTTTATAAGTATATTCTTAGAGAGCCTCGTATAAGAACACTTCTGGCAGATGATGCAGGTGCGGGAAAAACTATAATGGCTGGTCTTGTTATAAAGGAGTTAAAAATGAGAGGGATGGTAGAGAGAATATTGGTGGTTGCACCGGGACATTTAAAGGAGCAGTGGAGGAGGGAGTTGTGGGAAAAGTTTTACGAATCCTTTAAGGTTATTGATAGAGGGGATTTTAGGGAGGAGGATGGAGACAACCCATGGGAGAGGTACAACCAGGTGATAACCTCTATAGACTTTGCAAAGCAGGAGGATATTCTTAAGAGTTTGGAGGAGGTGTCCTGGGATCTCGTTGTGGTGGATGAGGCCCATAAGATGGCTGCATATATATACGGTAAAAGGCGGAAGGAGACGGACCGTTATAAACTTGGGAAGGTTTTATCCAAGACCTCTGATCATCTCTTATTTTTAACTGCAACACCTCATAAAGGAGATCCTGAAAACTTTAAGTTACTTATGGATCTATTAATGCCTGGATTCTTTCCAGATTATGAGAGTTTGGAGAATTTCCTGAAAAATAGAGATAGTGCCCTATTTATAAGGAGGTTGAAGGAAGATTTAAGAGACTGTGATGGGAGGCCTCTATTTACAAAGAGATATCCTATAACTGTAAAGTTCAATCTTTCAGATAAGGAGTTGGAACTTTATTACAAGGTTACTCAGTACGTGCTAAAGATATACAACAAGATAGGAGTAGAATATCCTAGGAGGGGGAACATAGCCTTTGCCCTTACGATCCTCCAGAGGAGAATGGCATCAAGTACCTATGCTTTATTACAATCCCTTAGGAGGAGAAGGAAGAGGTTGGAGGAGTTGTTAAAGGAGGGATCAACTTATAGGCATGCATGGGATGTAGATGTGGATTTTGAGGATGATATCGATGATGAAGAGAGGTGGAGAAGGGAAGAAAAATGGGAAGTTCTAACTGTGGCGGAAAATATAGAGGAGTTAAAAGAAGAGATAAAGACACTAGAAAAACTTATTGAACTATGTGAGGAGATCTTAGAAGAAGAGGAGGAGGTAAAACTTAAGGAACTTAAAAAGACTATTGGTAGAATATTTAGGGGCCTAGATGGAAAGAATACTAATTCCAAGATTCTCATATTCACAGAGTCAAAGGATACCTTGGATTATCTTGTAGAGAAGTTGAAGGGATGGGGTTATAAGGTTACTTGTATTCACGGTGGAATGAAAATGATGGAGAGAATTGAAAGGATGAGGGAGTTTCAGGAGAAGAGTGAGATAATGGTTGCCACTGAGGCTGCTGGAGAGGGTATTAACTTACAGTTCTGTAATGTAATGATAAACTACGACATTCCCTGGAACCCCAACAGGCTTGAACAGAGGATGGGGAGGATACATAGGTATGGACAACGTAGAGATGTGTATATATTCAACTTTGTTGCAGGAAATACTCAGGAGGGGAAGGTGCTTATAAGACTATTGGAGAAACTTAAGGAGATCAGGGATATACTTGGGCGAGATAGAGTATTTGATGTTATAGGAGAGATACTGGCACATGAGAAGATAGATCTACCTGAACTTATCCTTAAGGCTGTACTTGAGGGAAGGAGTGTAGAGGAGGAGATTGAGAGGTTAAAGTGCAGTGAGGGGGTAAAGAGGGTGGTAAGTGGTGACATAGTTAACAAACCTACAGATATTCATGAGATTAAAGAGATGATGGAGAAGGCTAGGAAGAGATTGGATGTGGAAGATATAGAGAGGTTTTTTAAAAGAGCCTTTGAGAAAGCAGGAGGTAGGCTCACTGAGGATGGGGGTATTATAGTCATAAATAATAGTATATTTGGAAAAATACCTGAGAAGATAAGGAAGATCGGGGAGAGTGAGGAGTTTAAGAAGAAGTTTGGTAAGTTGAAAGAGGATTATCCAAAGATAACATTTAGGAGGGGTATTGCAGTAGATAAAAATGTAGAGTTTATAACCTTTGGACACCCTCTCTTTGAGGCTGTACTTGAATGGACATTGAGAGAATTTAAGAAGGGAGCGGGGGAAGGAGGAGTATTTAGAGATCCCTCTGGGAGATTGAATGGATATATTGGGTTCTATATAGGGGAGATAGAGAATGGTAAGGGAAAGGTTGTAGGTAGGAAGGTCTTTGGAATATATATACCTAAGGAAGGTGGAGGGTTTGAGGAAGTGGATTTTGATGTATTTCAGCGTCTTCTTCCAGTAGGGGCTAGTAGTAGTCTAAAATTTAGAAGTTATTACGAAGAGAGGTTACTATCTAGTGCTATAGATGTGATGGTTAGATTCAGGGAGGATATTCTTGAGGAGAGGAAAAAGGTTGTAGAGATAAAAGAGAAGGGCTGGGAACATTTTCAAAATGAATATACAGGTTTAGATGGGAATGATAAATGGGAGAAATATATAGAGTCCTGGAAGAAACTTAATGAGGAGACAGAGAAAGAGTTGAACCTTTCGATATCTAAACTAGAGGTTTTAACTGTTATCAGAGTGGTGCCTTACGAAGATATAGAGGATGATGATGAGGAGGTGTTAGAAGAAGATATGTCAGAGAATAGAGAGATCGAGGAGATAGGGATGAAGATTGCTATAGAATTTGAGAGGTTCGAGGGGCGAAAACCTGAAGATGTTTCACGGGATAATTTAGGTTACGATATACGTTCAGTAGGTAAAGATGGGGAAGTTCGATATATAGAGGTCAAAGGAAGAGTAGGAGAGGGAGATGTTGCTCTAACTTATAATGAATGGCTTAAGGCTAAGGAGTTGGGAGATAGGTACTATCTCTATGTTGTAAGTAATGCCCCGACAGATCCAACATTGTATATAATAAGGGATCCTGCCAAGAAGATAGAACCTGTGAAAAAGGTTGAAATCAGTACTAAGATGATAGTACCTGCAGAGGAATGGAAGAAAAAGAAAGAGAAAGTATGGAAGAAAAATTTGATATTAAAATAATAAAAATAATTAAAATATTATTTAATTTTAAAGTGATACTATGGAAGATAAAAGATATATCGAGAAAACATTTCCCATAAGGGAGGTAGGGGAGATCTCTGCAAAGGAGAAGAACATCAGGCACGGCCATATATCTACACTTCATATATGGTGGGCTAGGAGACCTCTGGCAGTCTCCAGAGCTGTAAATTACGCCTCTTTAATTCCTGCTCCAGAGGATCTCTTGGAGGAGGAAAAGAGGAGGCAGTTTATTATAGACCTGGCTAAATGGGAGAATTCGCTCAACATGACTTATATTGACAAGGGGAGGAGGGATATTCTCTCTGCAAATGACGGGGTGCCTCCAAAGGTATTGGATCCCTTTGGAGGTGGAGGTGCTATACCTTTAGAGGCTTTAAGGCTAGGCTGTGAGGTTCATACCTTAGACTACAACCCAGTTGCAACATTGATATTGAAGTGTACTCTTGAGTATCCCCAGAAGTACGGGAGTAAGGTGGATAAGGAGGAGTTTGTAGATAGAAGTGTAAGTCCTCTGGTTAGGGATGTAGAAAAATGGGGTAATTGGGTTTTAGAGGAATCTAAGAAGGAGATAGGTAAGTTCTACCCTCCAGATGAGGACGGCTATATCCCTGTAGGGTATATTTGGGCTAGGATATTACCCTGTCAGAATCCCCTCTGTGAGGCGGAGATACCACTGATGAGACAGTTCTGGCTGGCGAAGAAGAGTAATAAGAAGGTGGCACTGTATCCCTATGTAGAGGATGGGGAGGTTAAGTTCAGGATTGTTGGAGATGGGTACGAGGAGTGGCCCGAAGGTTTCGATCCCTCCAAGGGGACAGTTTCAAGGGCTATAGTGACCTGTCCAGTGTGTGGTTATACCATAGATGGAAATACTACTAGGAGGTTGTTCCAGGAGGGGAAGGCTAGGGAGAGGTTAGTTGCAGTGGTTTTGCATAAACCTGGGAGGAGTGGGAAGAGGTACAGGATAGGGACGGAGAGGGATATTGAGGTGTTCAGGGAGGCTAAGAGGTACTTAGAGGAGAAGAGGGAGAGGTTGATGGAGAAGTGGTGGATGGATCCTGTGCCTGATGAGGAGATGAATCAGGAGGATCCTAATACAGTTGCAGGGAGAGGGTATGGGTTTAAGAGATGGGGGGATCTCTTCAATTCTAGGCAGAAGTTGGCACTGATAACATTTACAGAGAAGGTTAGACTGGCTTATGAGAAGATGATTGAGGAGGGTTATGAGAAAGAGTATGCTAAGGCGGTGGCGAGTTATTTGGCGTTGGGAGTGAGTAGGTTAGCCGACTATAACTCTTCTTTAACTGTTTGGGCTGTTGCAGGGGAGTTTATAGCCCATACCTTTGGAAGGCAGGCATTACCTATGGTATGGGATTATTTTGAACTAAACCCATGGAGTGAATCTACTGGAGATTGGAATTCATCAATAGATTGGATTATTAAAGTCCTATCCCACCTAACCCAAATCCCCCCAGTAAAACGCCAAAAAAAACCCATTATCCCAAAGATATCCCAAACATCAGCAACAGAGATACCCTATCCAGATAACTACTTCGATGCAGTAATTACAGATCCACCTTACTACAATAATATCAACTATGCTGAACTATCAGATTTCTTCTACGTTTGGCTAAAGAGGAGTGTAGGAGATCTCTATCCAGATCTATTTATAACACCATTAACACCAAAAACCAAAGAAATAGTTGTAAATCCTGTAAGGCATAAGGGAGAGAAAGAGGCAAAGAAATTCTTCGAGGAGATGCTCAAAAAAGCATTTAAAGAAATATCAAGAGTACTAAAACCCAACGGAATAGCAGTAATAGTATATACCCACAAATCCACAGAGGGCTGGGAGACTGTTATCAAATCACTCTTAGACTCGGATCTCCTCGTTACCATGTGCTGGCCCATAGATACAGAGATGAGAGCAAGACTTATAGCAAAGGACTCAGCAGCTTTAAGATCCTCCATCTACATCGTATGCAGAAAGATCGAAAGAAAAAACATCGGCTGGCTACAGGAAATAAAGAAAGAGTTAAGGGAACATATCCCTAAAAAACTAGATCGACTATGGAATGAAGGTGTCAGGGGGGCAGATTACTTCATCTCCGCAATAGGCTCTGGAATAGAGGTATTCGGAAAATATAAGGAGATCAGAGACTATGAAGGTAATAAGATAGACATATCCCAGATGCTAGAGATTCTCCGAGATATGGTTACAGACTATGCAGTAAGAAGAATACTCCACAACGGTATATCCCAGGAGTTGTCGCCCCTTACAAGGTTCTACATACTCTGGAGATGGAGTTATAGAGAGTCCAGGGTACACTACGATGACGCCAGAAAACTAGCCCAATCTGTAGGACTCTCCCTAGAAAGAGAGTGGAACAGAGGATTCATAAAGAGGGAGAAAGAGTACATTAGAGTTTTAGGACCTCAAGATAGAAAACTAAACGAAATAAAAGTAAGGGACCTTATAGACGAGATACACAAGGCTCTACTCCTCTGGAGACATAACAGAAAAGACGAACTCCTAGAACTCTTAGAAAACAGTAGATACCTAAGTAATGGGGTATTCTACCAGGTGGCACAGGCTATCTCCGAGACCCTCCCAATAGACAGTACAGAGAAAAGACTACTGGACGGATTCCTAAGTGGAATAGATAGGTTAATAAGAGAGGTAGAAGATATTAAAGAGCAGAAGAAACTAACTGATTACTAAAAGGTGTTTAATATGAAGGCATTCAATCAGATAGCCATACCCCATGAGGATATAAGGGAAGGAAGGCTAACGATGGATATCTTCGCTGCCGATCTCTGGCAGGTGGTAAAAGGTACGGCACCGAGGGACTACCAAGATCCAGATGTCTTCTTTAGAAAGACCCACATCACAAAGGGTTTAAAAAATATCTTAGAAGTTGCAGAATCGAGACTTAAGGGAAGGGGAGGGGATGCAGTTATCCAACTACATACGCCCTTTGGAGGGGGTAAGACCCATACATTAATTGCACTCTACCACAAGGCAAAAGAGTGGGGAGCCAATGTTGTAGTATTTGAAGGTACAAACTTCGATGCAAAGGAGACGAGGATATGGGAGGAGTTAGAGAGACAACTGACAGGGAAAGTTGAGATAACCAAGGGAAACACCTCCCCAGGGAAGGAGAAACTTATTAAAATCCTTTCAGAAAATGCACCGGTACTGATACTGATAGATGAACTCTTGGAGTATGTAACGAAGGCTGCAGGAGTAAGGGTTGGAGATTCAAATTTAGCCTCTCAGACATACGCCTTTATCCAGGAGTTAACTGAAGCAGTATCTGCCCTTGGAAACACTATGTTAGTTTTAACACTCCCATCAAGTAATTTAGAACAGTACGATGAATATGCAGAGATAGCACTTAACAGACTTCAGAGGATTGTAGGAAGGACCGAAAGAATATATACGCCAGTAAGTGATGATGACATCGTCCATGTAGTGATAAAGAGACTCTTTAGCAAAATCGACAGGGAGGAGGCTAAGAAAATTGTAGATGACTTTGTAGATTACATAGAAAATGAGGGAATCCTCTCCAAGGAGGAGGCTACCCACTATAGAGAGAAGTTCTTAGAGAGTTATCCCTTTAAACCAGAGGTAATAGAGATACTTTACAAGAGATGGGGATCTTTCCCAAGTTTCCAGAGGACAAGGGGCGTCCTAAGACTCCTATCCCTAGTTATCTACGATATGTTAGACAAAGGGGTACCATTTATAAGACTTGGAGACTTCGATCTAAGTAACGAGGAGATAAGGAGGGAGTTGATAAAACATATCGGCAACCAGTGGGACAGTATAATATACAGTGATATAACCTCCGAAGAATCTGGAGCGAAGAAGGTAGATAGAAATTTAGGGAGTGCCTATATCCCCTACAAACTTGGAACAGTTGTAGCCACCACTATATTTATGACCTCATTCTCTGGAAGGGGGGAGAGGGGAATAACGATGAAGGAGTTAAAACTCTACGCCTCCCTTCCAATATTCCCAACGAGTGTAATAGATACAGTACTTGCCAGCCTTAGGGAAAAACTCTTCTACCTATCAGATGAGGACCTCTACTTCTTAACACAGCCTAACCTAAACAAGATAATCCTGAACTTCGAGGACAACATATCTATGGAGGAGTTATACGAGGAGGAATTTAAACTGTTAGAAAATTACATCTCAGATAAACCTAAGTTTAAGGTATTTATACATCCAAAGTTTCCAAGGGAGATACCAGACGATACCAACCTAAAACTCCTTATAATGAAGAGTGGTAATGTAGAGAGGGAGTTCGTAGAGAAGTGTGGAGAAAATCCAAGGATATACAAGAACACCCTTATATTCTTATGTCCAGAGGAGGATTACAGAAGAAACTTCCAGAGGGCTATAAGGAGATATCTGGCTCTAAAGGGAATAAGAGAAAAGAAAATGGATGAACTGACACAATTACAGAGGGAAGAGGTAAAGAAGAAATTTAAAGATATCAAAAACCTCCTGTATTCGGAACTGAGATACTTCTACAGAAAGATACTCCTTCCAACTAGGGATGGGTTCAAGGTAGTAGATCTGGGACACCCCCATCCAGCCTCAAAACGTAAATTGGACAATGTAGTTTATGAGGAGTTGAAATCTGAAGGGGAGATCCTGGAGAAAATATCCCCTGTAATAATAAAGGATAACTATCTCAAGGATAGGGACTATTTAGAGATAAAAAAACTCTACGATTCATTTTTAAAGATCCCAGGAAATCCAAGGATAGCATCTAAGGAAGGTTTCATAGAATCCATAAAGAAAGGTGTAAAAGAGGGAATATTTGGATATGGGAAGTTAATAGATGGAGAGATAGAAGTTATCACAATTGGAGAAACCCCAGATGTCCAACTATCTGACGATGAGATAATAATAAAACCTGAACTATGTATAAAGGAGGAGAAAATAGAAGAGAAGAAGGGGGAAAAACTCCCAGAAAAACATTCGACAAAGGATGTAGAGAAAAGTATTCAAAAGGTAGAACATTCACCTACGGTAAAAGTAGAAGAGAAAGTAGAAGAAGATAAATATAGAAATATAACATTGAAACTTAAAATCCCACCTGAACCTGAAAAGATACTTATCATACCCCGTATAGTCAAATATCTAACAGGTAAATTTAAAAACTGTGAGATAGAGGTCACCATCAAGGCAAAGGATGGGGAAATAAGTAAAGCAGAATATGAAAATGCTATCGTAGAAGCACTTAAACAGTATAACATCCCGATTGATAAAAAATAAGAATAAACTATAACAAAAGTAAAAAATAATAAAAATAGAAAAAATTAAAGAATTAACAGAACTTTACCACACTTCTCTAATGTTCAAGATGTTGGAGAGGGATACAATAACGTTTACTTTTTAACTGTATTTATTTACTTAAGTTTAATAATTATTTTTTTATTTTGTTATATTAATAATTTTTAAAATAATTATTTTTAATTTTTTAATTTATGGTGATAAAATGGAATTAGAATACTGCCTGGAAAAACTTGAGAGTCTATCTATAGACGCCTACTGGGATATAAGGGTGATAAAAAGTAGATCCAACAACATCATACTGAAGGATGGAAGTATAGAAGAGATATCCTCAGGTACCACCTCTGGTGTTGCAGTTAGGGTGTTATACAAGAATGGATGGGGGTATGGAAGTTCCTACAGGACAGACTTTGAAGAGATTAAAACACTTTTAGAGCGAGCCTACAAGATGGCTAAACTCTCCAACGAGAACTCCAAGAAGACTGTAATACTTAAGGATGTGAAGGTTTATAGGGATCATGTGGAATCTGTAGGAAAGATAAACCCTAAGGATGTAGATATAGAGGAGAAGAAGGAGTATATTATAGAGGCTCATAAAAATATGTTAGATAAAGAGGGAAAGATAGTAAGTACCTCGGTACTTTACTCTGATGTCCTGGGAAACTCCCTATTTATAAGTAGTGAAGGTGCCTTAATAAGGAAGGAGGTTAGTAGGGTACTTATGAGGATAACTGCAGTTGCAAAGGATAACTCCAATATACAGTACGCCTCAGAACGTATTGGAGGTTACGGTTTCGAGGTTGTAAAGGAGGGTGATGTAGAGGAGTTATCCAAAAGTACCAGAGAGAGGGCTATAAGATTACTTAGGGCGAAACCTTGTCCTAAGGGAGAGTTTAAAGTAGTGTTAGATCCTGAACTTGCAGGAGTCTTTATCCACGAGGCTGTGGGCCATGCCTCAGAGGCCGACTTAGTACTACAGAACGACAGTGTATTCAAGGATAAGATAGGTGAGAGAGTCGGTAGTGATTACGTGACTGTCATAGACAACCCCCTTATAGAGAACGCCTTTGGATACTATAAATACGACAGTGAAGGTGTTAAAGGTAGGGAGACTGTTATAATAGAGGAAGGTATATTAAAAAGTTATCTCCATACCAGGGAGACTGCAGGGCGGTTGGATATGGAGGTGACAGGGAATGGGAGGGCAGAGGGCTTAAATAAACCCTTAGTTAGAATGAGTAATACATATATTAAACCGGGGGATTGGGACTTCCAGGAGTTGATAGAGGATACAAAAAACGGCATCTTCCTAAGGGGCTCCCGTGGAGGACAGGTAGATACAGGTAAAGGACTCTTCCAATTCAACGCAGTTGAGGCATTTTTAATTGAAAAGGGAGAACTTACAACACCATTAAGGGATGCAGGCCTCAGTGGAGAGATAATGGAGATACTTCACAACGTAGATGGTGTTACAGAGGAGTTTAAACTAAGTGTAGGATACTGTGGTAAAAATGGACAGAGTGTGCCAGTGGGAGATGGAGGAGGTAGTATAAGAACTAAAACGATAATCAGTTGAGGGATAGGATGATACTTATAAGGGATGTAAGACTACTGGAGGGTAATGGCAACTGGGATATACTTGTAGAGGGAAACAGGATAAAGAGAATAGGAAGAAACCTACTGGAGAAAGAGGGTATAGATAAAAGAGATGTAGAGATAATAGATGGAAGAAATATGGTGGCAATTCCTGGACTTGTAAATACTCACACCCACATACCTATGACACTCTTCCGAGGAGTTGCAGACGATATTCCCCTTATGGAGTGGTTGAACAACTACATCTGGAAGATGGAATCTAAGTTAAATGAGGAGTTAGTCTATATAGGTACCCTCCTTGGAACTGTAGAGATGATAAAGAGTGGTACAACTACATTCAACGACATGTACTTCTACTTAGATGGTATAGTAAAGGGAGTACTTGAAAGTGGTATAAGGGCTGTCCTCTCTTACGGGATGATAGATCTATTCGACGAGGAGAAGAGGGAGAAGGAGATAAAGAACTGTGAAAAAACAGTGAAAAAGATAATAAAGATGGACAACCCGAGGATAAAACCTGCCATAGGACCCCATGCACCATACACATGCTCCAAGGAACTTTTAACATTATCACATGAGATGGCAAGGGAGTACAATATCCCTGTACATATACACATGAATGAGACCTTAGATGAGATAAAAATAGTAAAGGAAAAAACTGGAATGAGGCCCTTTGAATACCTTAACTCCATAGGGTTCTTTGAGGGGGTTAGGGTAGTTGCAGCCCACTGTGTCCATCTATCAGATAGGGAGATAGATATTATAGAGAAAAAAGGTGTTGTAGTATCCCACAACCCTATAAGTAATTTGAAGTTAGGTTCAGGTATTGCACCTATTCCAAAACTCCTGGAGAGGAATATCCTTATAACCCTGGGAACAGACGGCTGTGGTAGTAATAACAACTTAAACCTCTTTGAAGAGATAAAGATGGCATCTCTTATCCATAAGGGAGTGTCCTTGGATCCCACATCAGTACCTGGAGAGGTTTCCTTTAACTTCGCCACGTTAAATGGAGGTAAGGCTTTAAACTTAGAGGTTGGGGTACTGAAGGAGGGATACTTGGCAGATATAGTACTTGTAGATCTCAAGAAACCCTACCTGATACCAAATGAAAACTTAAAGTCCCATCTAGTCTATGCCTTCAACGGAGTTGTAGATACTGTTTTAATAGATGGAAATGTGGTTCTAAGGGATAGGAGGATGGTTAATATTGATGAGTATAAGGTTTATGAGATGGCAGAGAGGGCCTATAGTAAGTTGGTTGAGAACGTAGATATTAAAAAATAATTTTTATAAAAAGAATAATTAAAATTATAAAATAAATAATGAAAAAATATATAAAAAAGTAAATTCTTATTTTTATCTCTTTTTTATTTATGGAACTACATAAGAGATATTATTGATTTTTTTAGGATTTTTACTCTCTTTTTAATTTTATTTTTATTATAATAACCTTAGTTCCCATCAGTAGTGATTAAAAGAATAATAAAAAATAATCAATATAAAATCTATATAAAAATAAAAACTATTAAACATTCTAGGATCTTTCTGATCACTTAGTTAAGATAGAAAATCCTACTCTGAATCCCTGTATTAAAAAATATACAGAGGATCATTCTCCTTCAATATTATTTTTAAAATTTTTTGTATCTAGGATAGTAGAATTTTCTGTTTTTTAAAATCTTTTCTTTATTTTATTATTTTTTATAATTATTTTCATTATTTTTTTAAACTATCCTTTTTGATGGGAAACTATGGTTTATAATATTATTTTTTTATGATACACTTCAACCTTAAATAAACCCTCTATACTTATAAAATATATAACAGGTGCCCTCCTCGGAGACCATACAACTTCCAACAGGATTAAGGGGAGTACAGTACTTCCCAAACAACTTACAATCAGTAGGTAACTTCTCACCTCTAAGTATCTCCCCACATATGCAGTTACTGTTTACTACCTCCTCCATCTCAGGTATATCCTCATGGCAGTATATATCGAGATCCCTGTACTTCTCCCTAAGTTTTAACCCCCCATTTTTTATTACTGGAAAGCCCCTCCAGGGCACATCTGAAGGCTCAAATACCTCATTTATCAACCTCTGGGCGATGGGGTTTCCCTCCTCCCTAACAGCCCTTCTGTATTCGTTTTCCACTTTATAACTGTTGTTCAGTATCTGCCTCAATATCATCACTATAGATACTAAAACATCCACAGGCTCAAAACCTGCCACCACCATAGGGACTTTATATCTCCTACAGAGTTCATGATAAGGTTTTAGCCCTGTAATGGTAGATACATGACCTGGACATATGAAACCTTGAATATTACTCCCCTCCTCCAGTAGGAACTCTACAACTGGAGGTATCTGCCTATGACAGTTTAATATGTAGAAGTTGTCTATCCCCCTCGATCTAACACTGACAACTTCGGCGGCAGTAGTTGGTGCAGTGGTTTCAAATCCAATTGCTATGAATACTACCTTCTCTCCCTCCTTCTCTGCAATCTTCACTGCATCCCCTATCCCATAGACTATCCTTATATCTGCACCCTCAGATTGTAGTTCCATAAGGGATTTTTTGCTCCCTGGCACCCTGTACATATCCCCCAATGTTGCCACTGTATAGCCCTCTTCAGCAAGATATATGGCGGTGTCTATCTCTTTTTGAGTAGTTACACACACTGGACATCCTGGACCTGGGATAACAGTTATATTTTCAGGTAGGACTTCCCTTATCCCGTATCTACATATAACATGCTCATGGGATCCACAGAGGTGCATTATTTTAATACTATCTAATTTACTGGAAAGTTTTTTTATTACTTCAATGGATCTTTTTATGACTCTTCTATCGTTGATATTTATCATCCTTTCACTGGAAATACTTTTATATAGTTAGTTCTGAAGTGTTTTTATATAAATTAATCTTAACCTATTAAAAATTCTGATAAAAATTATTATAATTATTATTATAATAATAAATAATTAAATATGGATGAAAAAGAAAAATTCTCCTTTAAAATATTTCTGAGTACTGAAAAGAGATATGAATTAGCTCTTCTATCTTTAACAATATCTCCTTCTCTTCTCTACCTCGCCCATATAATCAACTACCCTCTTCCACTCCCTATACACCTTATAACCCTCTAATATCCTATTCCACACCTCATTAAACACCCTGTAATGAGTACTCATAATAGACTTCTTCAAAACTATAAGATCGATAGCCTTATCCTCCAACATACTTGAAAACTTGCCCAACCCAAAGTCTATAATATAGACCTTATTCTTTTCGAGAAGTTCCCTATCAATTTTAAGATCGTTCTCACTGTCCTTAACACCTTCCAGAGTCCCTTGAGTACAACTACTATAAACCCTATCGTCTTTATAACTCTCAACAACTTCCCTACTGTCATCTATATCACCCTCCTTTACAACTATAAAGTTAGAGGTTGTAAGGTCGTTATGTACTATATCTCTCTCGTGAAGTTTTCCAACTATAATACCAATGTTATAGCAACAGTCCCAATTGCCCCTCTCTATCTCATCCTTTGCAAGGTTTCCAGGGATATAACTCATAGTTAAGGTATAATTCTTCTTATCTACATCAAATATATAGGGAGATAATATACCGTAATCTTTAATGAGATATAAGAATCTCCCCTCCCTTACAGTCCTCCTCAACCTTATAGTTCTATCTAACTCCTCCAACCTATATCTCTTTTTAATCCTCTCCTTTACAACACACTCCCAACCTAGATAGGAGGTCCTCCTTATATCAGCCTCTGCCCCTTTTCCTATGAGATGCTCTGGTATTCTTCTTCTCTTTCCCCCCCTACTGTACTCCTCCTCATCTATCCAGGTTACCTCTACAGTATCACTTCTGTAGTTAGGAATAGGTTTTGTCTCCTCTATGGACATCCTCCTACCACTGAGGTACATCAACAGTCCCAGGTAGGCTATCATTACCCCGTTATCACCACAGAGATCCCTCCTAGGTACGTAGAAATCCACCCCCTGCTCCTCACACATATCCCTTAACATCTCTCTAAGTCTGTTATTTACTGCCACCCCTCCTACTAGCATTACCTCCCCCTTATCTGTATGTGCCAGCGCCCTCTCTGTGATCTCCGTTAGCATGGAAAATGCCACCTCCTGAAGGGAGAAACATACATCTTCCAGTCTCTCCCCCTGTTCATATCTCTTTATAGCCGCAGTTAGTAGCCCTGAAAATGTTATATCCATCCCTTTGATAGTATAGGGCAGATCCAACAACTTACTACCTTCCTTGGCAAGTTTCTCCACGTAGGGTCCCCCTGGATGTGGAAGATCACAATTCCTTGCAAACTGATCGAGACAGTTACCTATGGCAATATCCAAGGTTTCCCCAAATATCCTATACCTACCTCCAACGTATGCCAGTATCTGGGTATTTCCACCACTTACATAGAGTGTTAAGGGATCTTCAGCATCTGTCACCAACTTTCCAATCTCAACATGTGCTATACAGTGGTTGACACCTATTATAGGTTTCTTCAGTGAAAGTGCCAAGGTCCTTGCAGCAGTTGCAGTAACCCTTAGACTTGGGCCTAATCCTGGTCCCTGGGAGAATGCCACTAGATCTATCTCCTCCTTAGGTACATGCTCAAATGCCTCCTTAATCAACTTTGGAAAGGTTTCTGCATGGTGATCTGCAGCTTCCCTTGGATTTATGCCCTGTACAGGTGGCTTATACATTACAGTTTTGTTGAAGAGTATATTACCCTCTGAATCTATAACCCCCACTCCAGTTTTTTCAGCGGTACCCTCCAGTCCTAGAACTATCATCCTATCACCTTAGCCCTCCAATGCAGAGTAGTCATACCTATATATTCCCCTAACCTTTACAACTTCTTCCCTTATTAAACCTGAGAATATCAACTTTTGTAGTTCATTTAAAATCTCCGACTCTGATAAACCCCTCCCCTTTACAATACTTAACAGTTTTCCTCTACCTCTTATTCTATCCTCTTTCCTCAGAATATCTAAGATGGGACTCTCCATATACCTATCTCTGAATTGTAGGAGTATTTCTTTCAACTGGGTACTATCTATCTTTTCCCTCAACTCCTTATATCTATCTGGAGGACCGTACAACCTAACATCCCAGGATTTCATATAGGCCCATTTTAAATTCTTTGCAAGGGGCGATATCTCATCTAATCTGTATCTTCTCTCACCTGCAAGTACTGTAATACGGTGCTCACTTATCTTGGGATAAGGAGGTATATCTAGAAATACAGTTGTACCAAATTTTTCTGAGAGTTCTTCCTCTATATATCTGATCTCCTCTTCCCTTAGGTTTATCAGTATCCACTTCTCATAGGGAGACAGTTCGCTGTATTTAACTGTAAGCACATTCTTAAATAACTTCCTTCTGTCAAGCATTTTAATTAGTTTATTACCCTCCCCCTCGGAGTTTCTCAGTGTACTTATTAAGTCTATATCGTCCATCCTTGAGAGATCTTTCACATCAAATAGTCCCTCTTCTATCCCGTGGATGACAGCATTCTTTAACATAGTTTCAGAGATCCTGGAAGTTGGATGCATATATACAGAGGAGTACATCTGATATCTAGCGATAAGAAGGGATTCACCTGCAACTACTCCCTTCTCTAATATACCTAACTTAGGTTTGTTGTCCTCAAATAGTACAATGCACCTTATTAATCTATTGTAGTCTATAGACCCGTACGCCACTCCAGTGTGATAACTATCCCTTAGGAGGTAGTCTATTCTATCTATATCTATATCCCCACCTATTAAGGATCCCTCAGGTCCCTTATACTGTAGTACATCTATAACCTCCTTTGGAGAGTAATTTTCGATCTCCATTTTCTTTACTATCTTCCTGGTATAATATTCATGGTTGTAGCCCCTAATCTCTAGAGAGTGGGAAAAGGGAGGATGACCTATATCGTGAAGTAATGCTGCTATCCTTATGAGATTACAATCCACCCCTTCTAAGCCTTTCGATACCTCTCCAGCAATATGCATGGCACCTATGGAGTGTTCAAAACGGGTATGGGTTGCACTGGGATAAACCATATAGGTAAGGCCTGTCTGCTTTATATTCCTCAGTCTTTGAAACTCTGGAGTGTCTATTATAGATATTTCGCTATCTCTGATATGTATATCGTAGTAAATAGGATCCCGAATAATTTTGTCTCCACTCATATTAAGTAGTTTGATATTTTAATATATAAATACATAACTGGGATGTGTCTAACAACTATCACTTTTTATAGTCATGAAAAAATAATTACTAAATAGCAACGATAGAGCACTACAATAAAAAATAATAATTATAATAAGAATAATTAAAATCAAAAAAATGAAAATAAAAAAATAAAATGGGTTATTATCCTAGATTAACAGTGGGTACTGAGGGAGTAAGGTAGGATCTCTGATAATTCTTCTTTTTAAGAGTTTATTGCTCTTTTACTATTTTTTACTCTAATTACTCTAATTCTAATTATTATTTTATTGATGTTTTCCATGGTTGTTGTTAGTTTAAAAAATTTTGTTTAGTATAAAACCTTAGTGTATTGGGTTGATGATCTTTTGTTGGATCCTACATAACCGAAAAGTATATATACCTGATTGTGAATCTATAGATATCGGTATCGTGCCTTGGTGGCTCAGCCTGGCAGAGCGTCTGCTTGGTAAGCAGAAGGTCGCGGGTTCAAATCCCGCCCAAGGCTCCATTTTTTATTTATTTTGTAATATTGAGTTATTTAAATATATGGTTGTGTTGATTAAAAAATAAATCGTAAAAAGTAAAACTTTGTTTTTATTTTTAGTCTAAATTAGAATTTTATTAGCCTTTTTAATTTGTTTTTAACTTTTTTAATTTTTAATATCCCTTAATTCCTATTAAAATAATAATTAAAAAACTAATAAAAATCCTGGATAAAAAATAATAATATTTACCCTAATTCCCATCAAAAGAATATAGTTTAAAAAAATAATTTTAAAAAAATAATAAGGATAATTATAAAAATAAAAAATAAGAAAAGATTTTAAAATAAAACTTCTATTATCCTAGATACAAAAAATTTAAAAAGAAGATTGAAGAAGAATGATCCTCTGAATGCTCTCTAATACAGGGATTCAGAGTAAGATCTCCTATCTTACCTATGAGTTCAGAAAGAACTTAGGATATTCAATAGTTTTTATATAGTTTTATACTGATTATTTTAATCATGATTTTTATTATAACAATTATTATTATTTTTCATTTTTTCACTGTTCTTTTAATCACTACTTAGATGGGAACTAAGGTTAATATATTAAAATAAAAAAGGTAAAACTATTAAATAATATTTAACCTCTTAGGATATTTCTTTCAATGTCCGAAAGTAGGTAGAAAATATCTTTTTGTTTATAATTTCAACATTACATTTATTCAAAATAAAAATATTATTTTTAATATAAATAAGGAATTTTTTATCTTTACAACAATCTTCTTTTTATATCTTTATATTTTAATAATTATTATTTTTATCGAAATTTTTAATAGGGGATTAAAGATTATTTTATCTTTATTTTTATCCTTCTCTATAAGTTCAAAATATATACATAACCCATATTTTACTTAAAAATAAATACATACCAGGGAACAAACTAACCAAACCTTATTTATTATTTTTAATGTTAAAACAATAAAGAGGGATTATATTATGCTGATACTTGCAGGTTTGGGACTTTACGACGAGAAAGATATGACTCTAAAAACCCTAGAATACGCCAAGAAGGCAGATAAGATATATGCAGAGTTTTACACTGCTGTTTTAACTGGTACAACTTTAGATAAAATAGAGGAAGTCCTTGGAAAAAAGATAATACTCCTAAGTAGAGAGGATGTAGAGTATAGAGGAAATAAACTAATTGAGGAGAGTAGGGATAAAGTAGTTATGTTCCTAACAGCGGGAGATCCTATGGTGGCTACGACCCATATAGATCTTGTTATAGAGGCTAAAAAGAGAGGTATAGATGTAAGGGTTATTAACGCCCCTTCTATATACTCTGCAGTAGGAATTACAGGATTACAGATATACAAATTTGGAAGAACTGCCTCAATAGTTTTCCCTGAACCTAACTACTTTCCAGAGACTCCTTACAACATAATAAGGGACAACCTGAAGATGGGATTACATACACTCTGTCTCCTAGATATTCAAACTGATAAAAATAGATTTATGAGTGCCAACGAGGGCCTTAAGATCCTACTTGAGTTAGAGGATAGAAAAAGGGAGAATATTTTAAGTAGGGATACTAAGGTTGTAGTACTTGCCAGGGCAGGGAGTTTAAAACCAAAAATTGTATACGGTAAGATCGGGGATCTTATTGATTACGACTTTGGACCTCCCCTTCACTCTATTATCATACCTGGAAAGTTGCACTTTATGGAGGAGGAGGCCTTAAAGTATCTATGTGAAAATATCCCATAATCCCTATTTATTGCAACGTTTTAAGTCTCCTCAACCTCTCATTGATCTTCTCTAATTCCTCTCTAGTTAGTCTGGTAGATTGTTTAACATGATCTAACTCTTTCTTTAACTGGATTACTTTTATAAATAGTATGACATTTAGGAGAAGACTGACAGTAGCTATTACTATAGCTAGCATATTGTAGGATGTCATTTTCTCCCCATTTAAAATTTTAAAGACTGTTTAAGTTGATCCAACTCCTTTTTAATTGAAAAGTTATTACAAATATAGTATGAGATAGATATATAAGAAAATACTAAATGTAAATATTATAATAATTGTTATAACTATTATAATCCATTACTGCAATGTTTTAAGTCTCCTCAACCTCTCATTGATCTTCTCCAACTCCTCTCTAGTTAACCTGGTAGATTGCTTAACGTTATCTAACTCTATCTTTAATTGAATCACTTTTATAAATAATATTACATGCAGCACATTTCCTTACGTTGGGATCTTCAGGAACTACTCCCAATACTGGGACCTCTAAAATAGTTGCTATAGCCTTTGAACTTAGTTCTGAATCTTCTTTCATAGTTCTGTTTATTATAGCGCCCAATACATTCGTATCTAATTTTCTGGCAATGGCTATAACCTTCAATGCATCGGAGATAGAGGATATCTCTGGATTAACTACCAGTATTAGATGTTCTGCAGCAGATATCGCCGTTAACGCCTCCTTTCCAATCCCCGCAGGACAATCTATGATAATAATCTCAGCCATTTCATGTAGTTTCCTTAGTACCTCCTCTAATTTCTCTGGTCGTGCCTTTCTAAATGCATCTAAAGATATACCTGCAGGTACAACCTTTACCCCTGCTGGTCCTTCATATATTGCCTCCTCTATACTGGCCCTTCCTGCAAGAACGTCATTTAATGTTTTACCCTTTCCCTCAACTCCCAATACCAACTCTAAATTAGCCATTGCAATGTCTGCATCTAACACTATAACATCCTTTCTAAATTTAGCTAATGCCACAGCTAAATTTGCTGCAATAGTAGTTTTACCTGTACCACCTTTACCTGACGCTATAGCAATAGATATTGCCATCTTTCCACCTACTGTCCTTTCAATAAGAGGTCTTCTAATTTTTCAACTACGGTGATTATATCCTCAGATTTCACACCAATAGCGGCATTTATAACAATGTAATCGTAGGGATATTTATTCAAATAACAGGTACCAAACTTGTCTGTGGATCTTACACCCCTTGGACCAGTGACTCTTAAATTGTAAAGTTTTCCTGCAATCTCAACAGGATCTGAATCGACGGTTACAGAGAGGGATATGGGGTTATTGATATTTAAAACTTTACCCCCTGTTTTTTCAACTAGTCTATTTAAGAGTTCTTCTAGGAGATCTCTACATTTTCTCTGCTCCTCCATCAAGTCTAGATACCTTCTCATTCCTAAGGATAGTAGAGAGATGAGTATATTTACAACAGGAGTTGCACAGGCCCTACCTGGATAACTGAGAGATATCTCCCTTAAAAAATCCCTATCCTTTGAATATACAATACCTCCACCTATAGGAGTTAGTAGGTTCTTATCTGATGAACTTACTACAGCATCTACACGATACTTAAATGCCTTTCTTAATCTCTCTATGTAGTACCTACTCTGAAGTGCATAGGCGCCGTTTACAATATGAGGTATGTTGTACTCCTCACAGATCTTTCCTATCTCTTCTATATCGTCACCCTCTCTCGGTGGAAAAAATGTTAAGGTACTCAATACACAGGGATTGTTGCCTGCCTCTATCTCATGTACTATAGCATCCTCGATATCTTCTACATCCACCTTAAGGGCATCCCCGTAAAGTTTAGTCTCCACCAACCTCATCCTAAACCCTGCAAGGTAAATCCCCTTTATTGGGCTCTTATGGGCGGCGTAGGGATATATTACCACGTTGGAGTTATACATCCTTCTTACAGCATTTAGACAGAGGGAGAGGGAGAGTCCCGTCGCCACTGGTAGCCCTATTCCATGAACCTTTAAACCAAGATTCCTTAGGAAACTTGTTAATATACTGTTAGTTAAGTTGTACATTGCACTTGCACCTGGTGCCTTAGGCTGAGGATCTATAAGATTACCACTTCTACCTATTCCATGGCAGAATCCAGAGACCAACTCCTCCTGGATCTTCGAGGCGCATCTACCTTCCCTCTCCCCAACCCTTATAACCTTTGGATCCTTGTCGGTGTCCATAAGTGAGAGAAATTTTAAAAGTAATCTTATCTGGTCTTCAGGTAGTCCTTCTTTTGGGATCTTTCGATGATCTAAGATGTCCTCGATATACTTAAGGTTGTCCTTCAATATTAACAATCCTCTATCTTCCATATTCTTAGGGATTAGTCCACTTACATTCATTCGGAACATAGTTTCACTCTTTGGAGGTATGGATTTAGAGAATTATTATAAAATTTATAAAATTAAAATATAAAAAAGAAGGTAAAAAATTACTAAAATCAAAAAATAGATAATGTCTTTTTTAAATACTACTAAATACTAAAAAGAGTGTAAAGTAAATCCCACTCTAATGAGGGTTGTTATTATTAGACTAACTTTATCTAATTGGATTGATGTTAATATTTCTCACAATAATCTGATGGATATGCTTATAGGATTCTAATAAATTAGATGTGTTAATTATTATAAACCTTTTTTTACTATCTTTGTTAATTTAAGTTTTTTATTATTATTTTAAAATTTTAAAATCATTATAAAAAAATCTAGATACTTTCAAAACGTTTTTGGATTCTAAATTTATAATATAGAATCTTTATTAACAAAGAAACTCGTCCTTTTTTAAATAATCTATGGGCATTTTATAAAGGCAAATATACACTGAAGTCATTTAATTATTTTTGATATTATGAACCTGGCTCTAAATATCTTAGAATAAAAAAGAAAAAAATAGTATCCCCTTAGAAGTACTTATCAATCTCCCCAATACACTTAACTATCAAATTAACAGTATTCTCTAAATCAGATAGATCTATAACCTCAACTGGAGTATGGATATATCTAGCAGGTACAGAGATCACTCCTGTAGGTACTCCCTCCCTTGTAAGGTGTATTGCAGTCCCATCTGTTGTACCTCCCTCTCCAACCTCGTACTGTACTGGAATGTTGTACCTTTTAGAGATATCCTCTATCATCCTTAATACATCTCTGTGAGCAATAAGCCCCCTTCCAGCACCATCTACTATACAGGCAACAGGGCCCTTTCCTAACTCTACAGGAGCATCCTCCATCCTGATCCCTGGGTGATCTCCACAGATGGTTACATCTAATGCAATTGCCACATCTGGGTTTATCTTGAAGGCAGAGGTTCTAGCACCCTTTAATCCTACCTCCTCCTGAACTGTACCTACGAAGTACACCTGACACTTTAGATCCTCTTCTTTTAACCTCCTGGCAACCTCTAAAAGGATAGCACAACCAACCCTGTCGTCGAAAGCTTTACATGTTACCCTATTGTTTCCAAGGATGTCAAACTCTGATTTTAAGGTTATCCAGTCTCCAATATCCACCCCCATCTTCTTCGCATCCTCTCTATCCTTTGCCCCAATGTCTATGAACATATCTTCAGATTTTATCATCTTGTTTCTTTCCTCCTCCTTCATCTTGTGAGGTGGCTTTGAACCTAAGACTCCAATAATCCTTTTACCATCCCTTGTATGGACTACAACCTTCTGATTTAGAAGCATCTGATCGTTAATACCTCCAATTTTTACAAACTTCAGGAATCCCTTATCATCTATGTACTTTACCATTAAACCGATCTCATCCATATGGGCGGCTAACATAAGTTTAGGTCCTTTATTTCCCATCCTACCTATGAGGTTTCCAAATCTATCTGTGAATACCTCCTCACAGTACTTTTTAAGTTCCCTCTCCATTATACTCCTTATATTATCCTCCCTACCGGAGATACCATCTGCCATGGATAACTCTTTAAGATATTCCAACACTCCCATCCTATCACCTTATATATACCCTTGTAGTTCAAAGTACTTCTTCTGTTTAACAACTACCACAGGGATACCTATATCAAGGAGTTTTCCCTTCAACTCCTTGTCGTTTGTACATACCACAACCTTTTTTCCTTCATCCCTACATCTTAAGGCGTAGTTCACTATTATCTCGTCGGTGTATCTCCCAGGAATATCCTCATTTTCCTCATCATATCTCCTGATAAGAGACAAGAGAAGTGATACAGAGTACCTCTCCTTACCCCTTAACCTATCCCTAAGTTTCTCCAACTCCTCCCTTACACACCTTAGTATTACCACCTTATAGATGTTAAACAACCTCTCTAACTCGTAGTCTATGTTTATACCATGCTTGGCACTGTATATTAAGAAGTTGGTGTCAGGCACCACTAGGATCACGTTATCCCCTGGGACATCTGAGAGATGCATCTTATCTTATTTGACGTAGCTAATACTCTCCACTATTATCTGGAAGTTTGACCTTAGAGATACCTCCTATCTTAGTGACGTAGATAATGTTGTCTGCTATCTGCTCCAACTCCTGGTGGTGAGATATTATAAATATCTGGGAGATAGTTTTTATACTTTTGAATATATTTAACAGTTTCTTACGTCTATCCTCGTCTAAGAAGGCGGTGGGCTCATCTAATACGATAAACTGCAAATTGCCACAGAGAGCCTTTGCAATACCTAAACGTAGTGCCAATGAGACTGCTATCTGTTCCCCTCCACTTAAACTCTTTACAGAGAAATCGTCTACTAGGATATCGTAATCATCCTTTATCTGGATGTGATGGTAAGGTAGTTCAAACTCACTGAATATCTCGTTTGTGTACCTCTGTATAAGCGGTATGTATCTCTTTCTAAGATACTGTTGAAATCCGTCCTTAGAGAATACATTCTCTCTGATATCTTCCAGATATTTTATATACCTCTCTAACTTCTCTTTTTCCTTCTCCTTTTCCTTTAAATCTTCTAACTCTTTTAGGAGATTTTGTAGATTCTCCCTGAGGGCCTCTAAGCGGGCGTTACATTCCCCTATTTTCTTCTCTATCGAGACTAAATTGTTATATATCTTTTCAACTTCTTCCTTTATTCTATAGTGATGCTCCTTATCGTATCTTAGAGATTCTATCTCTCTTATATACTCCTCCCTTTTATCCCTCAGAGTTGATAATTCCTCTTCTATCTCTTTAATCTTCTTCTCCAATGTTTCTATCAGTTTGGAGACATCTACGTTATACCTCTTTGAGTAGTTCTCCAACACTGCAAGGGCATTCTTATATTTCTCATAGTCCTCTCTGTACCTTTCTATCTCCCTCTCTAAGGATGTTTTCTTTCTCTCTAAATCCTCATAATAATCAACGTATTTTCTTATATTTTCTATCTCGTTAAGAACTTCATTTAACCTCCTCTCCTTTTCCTCCTTATCTACTATCCATCCCTTAATATCCCTCCATCTATTTAACTCACCTTTAAGAATCTCCCTCTCCTTATTTACCCTCTCTTTACTGTAATCTCCTACAATCTTTAAAAGTTCCTCTTTCCTCCTTAGTAGTTCCTCCCTATTTACTTTTTTCAGATAGTCCTCGGAGGATAGATACCTCCTATATGTCTTCTCTAACCTTTCTTTCTTTTCAATTAACCTTTTCATTTCCTCTTCTACATCTATATACTTCTCTATCTCACTATTTACACTCTGAAGTTCCTTACTGTACCTATCCAATTCCTGGTATTTTTCCTGGAGGTTTCTCTCCTTCTCCTTCAACCTTCCGTATTTGTTCTTTAAACTACTTATCTCCTCTAATAACCTCTCTAAATTCTTAATCTCCTTCCTACAGTTCCCCTGTTCCCTGTAAAGTCCCTCCAACTCTTTCTCTATCCTTTTAAGATCTTCCCTATATCTACTTAAAAGACTCTCCTTCTTAGAGTCGTCGATATCGGACTGACAGAGAGGACATTTATTACCTACCTTACTAAGTTTCTCTATAACCTCCTTTAACTCCTTTATCTTAGTTTTCCTCTCTGTTATATCACTATTTAACAGTTGGAACTTTTCTCTGTATTCATTTAATTTCCCTCTCAACTCCTCTTCTTCTTTTATCTTCTCTTCTATCTCCTTTAAAGGTAATAACTCCCTCTCTAACTCTGGGATTTCCCTTTCCAATTTCTTTATCGTACTTTCTATATTTTTTCTCTTCACCCTCAACTTCTCAAGTTCTACAACTTTAACTCCCAACTCCTCTAATTTTTTCTCGATCTCCTTATACTCCAAATACCCCTCTCTACACCTCTCCAACTCCTCTCTATATCTCTCTATCTCCTCTAACCTACTGTTCAAACTTTCCAACTCAGAGAGTTTTTCCCATATTTCCTCCAACTCTCTCAATCTCCTCTCTATATTTTCAATCTTCTTCTCTACATCCTCTACCAGGATACCTTCAACTCCTTCCTCCTCTATTTTCCTACTAATATCCTCTATGTTCTTTTCTAACTCCCTCTTTACTCCCAGAAGTGTATTGTAGCGGTGATAGTACTCCCTGTATCTATCTATCTCAGAAGATACTTTTCTCAACTCTTCCTCAATTTCACAGTATCTCCTGTAGTTTTCCCCTCTATCTCTAAGTACCTCCATAAGATCCCTGATGCTCCTAAGATCTCCCTTTAAGATATCCCTCTCATTTTCAAGTGTTGCTATATTATTCTCAATATCTCTAATCCTATCGTTTAATTCCCTATAAATCTCCTCCTTTTTATTGTACTCCTCTAAGATCTTTCTCTTCTCTAGATAGATAACCTCTATCTCCCTATGCTCATCTTCTAACCTTCTCAATTCTATCTCTCTATTACTTATTTCCTCTTTTATCTCCTCAATATCCTTTTCTACACCCTCCCTCCTCAAAAGTTGCCCCTTTATATACTCTAACTTATTTTCAAACTTACTTATAGCATTTCTCATCTCCTTCCAAACCTTCTCATACCTATCTATACCTAAGATCTCCCCAACAATCTTCTTTCTCTCAGCAGGTGTGATGTTTATAAGACTGTCAATCTCTCCCTGTTTTATATAGATGGCATTTAGGAATACGTCATGATCTATACCTAAGATCTCCTCTATTTTCTTATTAACTTCCCTACTAGTCCTTGCATCAGGGCTACCATTTATATATAACTTGTTTATATTCTCTCCAGAGAACCTCTTACTCCTACTTCTAACTACCTTATAGATAGTACCATCCAACTCAAATGTAAGTTCCACTCTAAATTTCCCTGCTCCCCTCCTTATCAACTCCTCTATTTTATAACTTGAGGTTCCATAGAGTGCAAAACTTATAGCCTCGAATATAGAGGACTTTCCACTCCCATTAGGACCTATTATCGTTGTGATGCCTTTGTTAAAAGATAAATGTGTGTATTTATGACTTCTGAAATTCTCCAAAGTTAAACTCTTTAACATCATATGTTTTCACCAAAGATAATAGGTGTTTGTCTCTTTATTATAATTAGTATTTTAATAATCATTATTAATAATTTTTATCTTATTAATATAGAGATGTAAAAAAGGATAATATCTAGAAACGTTATTAAGAGTGTAATAAGAGAGATAAAATAAATATAAGTTGATGAAATTGGCAATTAATTTTGTAAACATTATTTATAGATATCTAAAGGGAAACGGGCGATACTTATGGATTATATAAAAGAGGAATTGAAAGAATTTTTACTTTTTGTAATGATAATTATAAAAATTAATATAAAAATAATAAAAAAGGATTAACAGAGGTTTTTATTACCCAATTAAACCCCTATCTAACCTCCATCTCGAACCCTACAACTGGATACTCCAACTGGAAGTTAAGTATCACCTGAGGATGTATCTCCCCAAAGTATCCAATAACTCTATTATCCCTTAAATCCACTATCTTAGCACACCTCCCAGGGATAAATGATGGATGGTTGTAGTTCTCCAGTTTATACTCAATATTTAACTCCCTCAATACACTCTCCCCATAACTCTTTACCTCGTTGAAGTTTGCACTTGGATGGGTTATGACAAAGGCTAACTTTGTAATGTTTCTACAACTTCCCTCTCCATCTACTACAACAACATCCCCTACCTCAAATATCCTCTGGGGCAACTCATTTATCTTATTTATATACAGGGTTTCTAAGAGGAGTGGTAGTATCCAGGTTCTAACAACCCTGTGCTCTATAGATGCAGGTTTTAACACCTCCACGTAATCCCTCTCACCTACCTCAATATTCATCCTTTTGAAGAGTACCTCCTCATTTGAGAGTGTTAGATTAACAACCTCGTAGAAACCATGGCCTATCATGATACTTCTAATATACTCCAACTTCTTCTCCAAAGGATGTTTCTCTCCCACTGTAAGTACCTCTGGGAGTGTTCCTGTGAATCTGTCGTATCCGTAGTTTATTGCAACCTCCTCTATGAGATCCACCTCCTGGAGTATATCTACCCTGTAGGGAGGTACCTGGACTGCTATACTGTTCCTCTCGTAGTTGTACTCTCCCTCCATCCTACCTTTTCTTAAGGCGTTTATTATCTCCCCCGGGTTCAGGTTCAATCCTAACCTTTTATTTACAAGATCTACAGAAACCTCGTAGGTTTGAGGAGTAAGATCTGGATACACCTTAGAGTGATATTTTCCATCCTCTCCCTTTATATTCAGTTTAACCGAGTGTATATTACCTCCTCTGTCTGCAAGGGCACATAAAATAATATTTAAAGTACTTTCAACACTGTGGATCTCAGTTCCTGTGACGTCTATCAGTAGATTCCTCGTCTCAGTTGTTACCTTTGTAAGGTTTCCATTTATTATAGGTGGCATGGAGAGGACGTTTCCATCCCTATCCACAATTAGAGGATACCTATCCCCAGAGATAAGATGTCTGTATTTTATCCCCTTCTCATGTTTCTCCAAGATCTCCCTTGGTGTCATCTCCCTATCCCATCCCAAGGGCTCAAACTTCACCTCGTCTCCAGATACCTCCTTATAGTAGAAGGGAGGAGATACTTTATCTAAATCGTGGATACCTATTGCAACCTTCTTCCTATCTCTCCCTATTGTCCAGTGGAGTTTCTCCTGGAGATCTATTAAACTCTCCAAGAGATAACTGTCAATATTGAGGTTTTTTACGATGGCAAAGGCACAGTAGGGCCTACTACTTACACCTTCAACAAATACCTCCACATCTGATGGATAAACCTGATACCTTGGCATACCTACCTCAATACCTATAAAGCCCCTGAAACCCCTTGCAAGTCCCTCAACACTTAAATAGTCAGGCCTGTTGGGATTTACAGAGAATTGAATTACCTTCTCTCTTCTACCATCTTTAACCTCCTCGAATATTCCTTCAACCTCTACGCCCATCATTGGAAACTTCTCCTCTACAGTCCTATCTGAGAGACTTATATTAACTAACTTCTCTAAATCCCTCTTTACAACCTTCACAGTTGGCATAACATCACCTTAGTAGTAGTCAGATTCCATTAACCTCCTTATCCTATTTACTCCGTCTATCTCCCTAATTACCTCTACAACCTCCTCAGGTACTAAGTGCTCCCACCTCTCCCCCTCTAACATCCTCCTCCTTATCTCCCTGCCAGAGTACTCACTTCGGTTGTACAACTTAGGTCTTTTAACTGTATATCCCCTCTCCATAAATAGTTCCCTTACTAAGGGATTACCTGAGTACACCACATCAAAGGGAGGAGTTAGAGCCTCTACGTACGATACCCAGATGGCGTTAAACTCTATGTCCTTTATAGGGATTACGTAGTATGGAAAGTGGTACTTCTTAAGGGTTTTAGTTATCATCATTATCCTCTCTCCCGCTGTAAAGGGATCGTTAAGTGTATGACTCTTCTGGGCACTCCCTATCCCTATAATAAGTTCATCCACCTCCTTCGATATCTCCTCTATAATAGATAGATGTCCCTTGTGGAAAGGTTGCCACCTCCCTATTAAAAACCCTCTCAAAATTTCACCTTGGAGTGAATATCCTTTTACACCTTGGACAGATCACCTTTGATCCTACATAGTAGATTCTGTATCCACATTCACACTTAGTGTCTTTGACCTTTAAATCCTTTAAATTGATGACTACGTATTTATTTATATCCTCTATATTCAATGCCATTGGGACGCCTCTACCTTACTATTTATGTGGAAAATAAAACCCTAGTTGAAATAATATTAAAAACATGTTATAGGGATCTATTTATTGTTAGAATGTTTCACAGTATGGAATACCTATTTTATCTCTTTTTTATAAAAAATTTATTTCAAATTTTTAAATAATAATACAAAAAAATAAAAAAATTAATTAAAAAACACCACCGTATCTCTAAATTTTTATTACTAAGAAAATTTTACTCCTTTTCACATTCCCCATCAACATCCTCAGGCTTTACCCTGGCAATTACTATATACCCAGTATGACCTATCATCCTTGGAGAGGGCCTGGCACCTTTTTCTGATATCTCTATATCCCTTACTAAACATTCGACAGTCCTTATCTCCATAAAACCATGCTCTTTTAAAGATTCTACACTCTTCTTAGCCTGTTCAATATAGGGCACGTATATGGCAATCCTACCCTTAGCCTTATTCAGGGCCTTTTTTGCATGTTCTACAACGTTCCAGGGATCTGGCAGATCCAACACCACAACATCTACATTCCTCTCCTCTATACCCTGTGTAACATCCCCTATCTTTTGAATAACGTTGTACAACCCATCTTCGTCTTCATCTTCTTCATTTAAGGTATCAACATCTTCATCTAGACCTATTATCTTCTGCCCTTTTCTTACCAACCCAACAGATGCCAAGTTCTCCCTTGCCACCTTGGCAAATTCAGGTCTCTTCTCGTAGGTTATAACCTTACCCCTCTTCCCAACTGCATTTGCAAGATAGATAGTTAGGGCTCCAGATCCAGTACCTGCTTCTACTACAGTCTCCCCATCTGCAATTCCGCAGTAGGTGATGATAATACCTATATCCTTGGGCAATAGTGTAGTTACTCTCCTCTTCATCTTTTTAACTATATCGTATATAGTAGGTTCTAATAGGTAAAAGGTATGGCCCTTATGAGACTTTAACGCACTTCCCTCCTTTACATCCTTTAGATCAACTACTCCCAAATCGTTACCGAACCTTTCAACCTCCTTTTTAAGCAGATATTTTTTCCCCCTCTCATCTACAAGAAGTTTCTTCCTCAAGGTTTTCACCATGTTGGTGTTTTTATTAAAATAATTATTACAAATGTGGTAAAAATAATATTATAAAAATGTAAAAATAAAAATAAATAAAAAATTCTTTGTATCCCTCTCATTTTAAAAATCTCGAGATTCTATTCTCTAGCAGAATTCTAGTACTTAGTATAGAGCATACCTTATAAAACTTTTTAATTAAACTTTTAATTTTTATATTTATGAATTATAATTATTATTATTTTATTTGTAATAATTATTTTCATGAAGAATTTTTACATAAAAACTAGAACCAATCTAAAACATGTAAAAAATCCTTATACCAACCTCTTCTGAATATACCTCTTCTCCTTAGATACATCCCTATCTTTCAGTACACTTCTCAACATGTTTTGAGACGTTTTCCAACATTTTCTGGCTATCTCTGGTAATTCTCCATGTTCTTTAATGTAATTTCTCAGATAGTTTATAGTAACCCTATCACTTGGGTACCCACTTCCAATTTCTCCGTATATCTTCTTGTAATTGTCTATTATTCTATCCCTGGTAACCTTTGCTACAATAGATGCTGCAGAAACGATCTTGTACTTATCATCAGCCTTATGTTCAGCGATTATCTCGATATTACTGTTATAGACTATCAACTTAGACTTTATCTTATTTGAGAACACCTTTTTGTTATTGCTACAGGCGTCTATATATATCTTAAACTTCTTATCGTAGTGAGTGTAAATGTCGTTCCAATTCTCTATCTTGTACTCCTCTCTAAGTACCTTATTTATCAGTTTTGAGAACATCCCAATTTCTATGTTGTCTAAATTACTTCTCTTTATCATCTTATCTATATCCTTAGCCTCAAGGACGATGGTTTTAACCTCGTATTTATTTATTATTAAATTGTAGAGTTCATTCCTCTTGTTTTTATTCAATTTTTTACTATCTTTCAAGCCCCACTTATTGAACTCCTCCAGATCCCTTTCCCTGGCCTTTACAAGTGCAATCACCATAGGACCTAAGACAGGTCCCCTTCCAGCCTCATCTAATCCAAGTATTATTGTGTCGTTCTCCTCCATTCTAAACCTCTCACTTCCTTGTTTTTTATAAGAAAGTAATTTTTTTATATTTTTAATACTGATTATTATAAAAATAATTATTTATAAAATTGGTGGTTCTAATGTTATCACTGAAAAAGTTGTTCTCTAAAAAGGGACAGATAAGTTTGGAGTTCAGTATCTTAATGATGACCGTTGTCCTTGCAGCAGTGGTAGCAGGGTATTATATGATCGAGGCTGCTATGGATATTAGAAATACCTCTATAGACACTATAAATAGGACATCTAATGCAGTGCTTCATGCATTGAGTACTGTGGAATAAGGGAAAACATGAAAAAGTTGATAGGTATTACAGGAATGCCAGGGTCTGGTAAGAGTGCAGTATTCGAGATAGCCCCTAAGTTCAACATTCCAGTAGTCTCTATGGGAGATGTTGTCCGCCATGAGACGTTAAAGAGAGGATTGGAATTAACACCTGAAAATGTTGGAAATACCGCTGTAGAGTTAAGAAAAAAATATGGAAAAGAGGCCATAGCAGTTTTCTGTCTTAAGTATATAGAGGAGAAGTATAAAGATGAGGATATAGTTATTATAGAAGGTATAAGGAGTATGTACGAGGTAGATTACTTTAGAAAACACTACCCTCTTACTATTGTAGCAATCCACTCCTCCCCTAAAACTAGATTTAAAAGGTTAAAAAAGAGAAAGAGAGAGGACGATACCTCGGAATGGGAAGCCTTTGTTGAGAGGGATATGAGGGAGTTGGGCTTTACACTTGGTAATGTTATAGCCTTAGCCGATTATATGATCGTCAACGAGGAGGATTATAACACCTACCTAAAGAACTTGGAGAATGTGTTAAAAAAGATAATCAGTTCCTGGGAAAAAGAGAACAGTGGCGGGCCCGGAGGGATTTGAACCCTCGACCACGGGGTCCGAAGCCCCGCATTCTATCCAGGCTAAACTACGGGCCCATACTCTAGGGATATATTGTTTAGGTCATTTTATATATATTTTTTATGGTAATAGTAATTATTGTTATTTTTTTAATACGGTGTAATCATGTGTGGAATAATAGGATATCTTGGAAATAGAAAAGTTTCAGAAATCCTATTAAAGGGATTAAAAAGGTTGGAATACAGAGGATACGACAGTTGTGGTATCGGAGTTGTTGATGGAGATAAATTAATAATAAAAAAAGGTGCTGGTAAGGTAGATGAGGTTTCCAAAAGGGAGAACTTCCTCGAAGTAGAGGGAAAGGTAGGTATTGGACACTCTAGATGGGCAACCCATGGAAGTATAACAAAGGAGAACGCCCACCCCCATACAGACTGTAAAGGGGAGATAGCAGTTGTCCATAATGGGATAATTTCCAATTATAGGGAGTTAAAGGAAGAACTGATCAAAGAGGAACATACTTTTAAGTCCCAGACAGATACTGAGGTAATACCCCATCTAATTGAGAATGAGATAAGAAAACTGGATAAGCCTCAAATCTCCCAGGAGGATTACATAAACGCTGTAAAGAGGGCTATAAAGAGGTTAGAGGGCACCTATGCACTACTTGTACTGAATAAGAACTTCCCAGATCTACTCCTTGGAGTGAGGAATGAGAACCCTCTACTTTTAGGTGTAAAGGAAGATGAGTGCTTCCTAGGTAGTGATATATCTGCCTTTTTGGAATGGACTAAGGAGGTTGTTCCCCTAGAGGAAGGGGATATGGTTGTTCTTAAGAGGGAGGGAGATAAAGTATCCTACAGTATATACAACTTAAGGGAGAATAGAGATGTTAGTAGCAACAGAAAGAAGATTACTATAGAGTGGGATATAGAGACTGCTGAAAAGGGAGGTTATGAACACTTCATGCTCAAGGAGATTATGGAGGAGCCCGAAGTTATAAAGAACTCTGCAAAGGTATCAAAGGAGGAGATTGAGGAGTTGGCAAGGTGTATAAGGGATTACAGTAGGGTGTATATCGTCGCCATGGGTACCTCCCTCCATGCAGGGATGGTTGGCGAGTACTGGTTTTCCAAGTTGAATAAGTTAGTAATTCCCTGTGATGCCTCTGAATTTTTAGTAAAGGGGATAGTAGATGAAGATACCTTAGTTATAGGGATCACCCAAAGTGGAGAAACCTACGACACCATAAGGGCTATAAGGTATGCAAAGAGTAAAGGAGCAAAAACTGCCACAATAGTGAATGTACTGGGATCCACTGCAACGAGGATAAGTGATATCACAGTTATGATGGGGGCAGGTATCGAGATCGCAGTATGTGCAACAAAAACCTATCTATCACAACTTATGATACTGTATAGACTCTTTATAGAGTATGGTAAAATAATCGGTAAAGATATGGAGGTATTTGAGAGGGAGATAGAGAGGATCCCTGGCTATATCAAAGAGATATTAAATAATAGAGATACTATAAAGAAGGTATCAGAGAGTTTAAAGGCTAAAAACTACCTATTTATCTCCAAAGGTATAAACCTACCAAATGCCTTAGAGGGTGCTCTGAAGTTCAAGGAGATCACCTACCTCCATGCAGAGGGTATGAGTAGTGGATTTTTAAAACATGGTACCATATCCCTTATTGACGAAAATATGGACACTGTAGCCCTTGTGCCACCCTCCAGTAGTAATCTCTTCAGATCTGTAGTATCTAACATAGAGGAGATAAAGGCCAGAGGCGGTAAGGTAGTTGCCATATCACCTGTGGAGATAGAGGTGGTGGATCACCTTATAGAGATACCTGATGTATTGGAGGAGGTGAGCCCCTTCCTCTATGCACCAGTTTGTCAGTTGTTGGCATACTATAAGGCTGTGGAACTTGGTAGGGATGTAGACAAACCAAGGGGGCTTGCTAAGAGTGTTACTGTGGAATAATTTACCTTCTAAGTATTTTATTAAAAAATTGGTTTTCTATCAAGGTTTATTATTACCTTAATTTCCATTCTAAATAATAATTTAAATAATAAAAATAAGAATAATAAAAAAGACTGGAAAAATATTAAAATATAATACTTATAATGATAAAAATTAATAATAGCAACCTGTTATAAAGGATCTACTCCAATTCCATTTGGTATCTTAGAGCGTCCCAGAAAGATTATCTCTTATTTTGATTTTAATACTTCTTCTTATACTTTTATTTTTTATAATTATTTTCATTATTCTTTAAATTATCCTTTTGATGGGAAGTAGAGTTTATTATAATTTTTTATTATTGTAATTTTATTGTGATTATTGGAATATAATCATTAAAAATAATTTAAAAAATAATAATTAGTGGGAAAATAATAAAAAATTAATAAAAAGTAGTAGAATAATCTTATAAAAAAGAATTTTTAATTTTTTTAATTATTCTATTCATTATTATTTTTCTATTTGAGGTCCTTGATGATGGTAATTTTAGGTGTCAACAAAATATTAGAAGAAAATTATTTATCTCTTAATTTTAAGAAATAAAGGAAAATCTTCTGTTTAAGGAATCTTTATCTTATAAATACTGGAAAAGTAGGATAGTACTCTTGTTGAATTCTTTTTTCTTTTTGTTATTTTGTATTTTTTTAAATTTTTATTTTTATAATATAAATATTATAATCCTAATATTATTATTGATTTACTAACTTTAAAATAGGAAATTGGCCATTACTCTAACTCCTCGTACTCCCTCTTCAATATAAGAGCATCGTACTCCAACCTTGGACTCTCACAGATAACAGTGCCCCTTACACCGTAGTCCTTCAACGCCTTTAGAAGATCTCTATAGTTAAATTTTGACTCCTTAAGGGGTAAGTGATTCTTCTCCCCTCCCTTTCCATAGTCAATCCCTGATATATGGATATGCATATCGTATATTCCCTTTTTTCCAAGAGTATCCTCTACCTTTTCCAGTATCTTGTAGAAGGCGTTGTAGTCGTTTATCTTTCCCATACTCCTTGCATAAATATGGGCAAAATCTATACAGGGCAATATTCCAAGTTCCTGGGAGAGGGAGAGGGTTTCATCTAAATCTCCAAACTGGGTAGTTCTTCCAGTGGTCTCTGGTCTCAACATTACATTTATCTTGTTCTCCTTTAGGTAATCTAGTATCTTTCCTATGTTCTTTGCTATAGTATTATATACCTCTTTTTTATCTTTCTTAAGGTAGTATCCTGGATGAAATACAATGTTTTTATTGGCATCAGAGTATCTATTGAAGATGTTTATTATCTTTCCTGTATTTATAATATGGTTTATACTTCTCTCAATTTTCTCTTTCTCTTTGGCATTTAGATTTATGTAGTAAGGTGCATGAGCACTTACTACAATCTTGTTTGAATGCTCCACTAGGTCTTTAGCACCCTTCTCTTTTATATTAACTCCATGGACAAACTCCAACTCCATGGCATTTAAATTTATTTTCCTTAAGAGGTAAAAGGCGTTTTTGGTAGTCCTCGGTTTTGTATTTAGAGGTATACCTGCAGTTCCAAAGTTTAACATACTATCCCTGAACAATTATTTTAAATTAGTACTGAGGTGGTAAATCATACAATATTATCTATAAAAGTAACGACTTTTTACATTACATTACCATTTGGAGTGGATAGTATAAAAAAGTATTATTTTTATTTTATAGACTTAAATTTCTGAAATAATAATAAGAATTAAGATTTAAATAAAAAAATAAATAACAGAATTATGGTAATATTTAAAAATTTTAACCCTGCTCTTAAAAGTTTCTGCTTAATCACTATCCTTAACAACAATAGTAAAATCCCATAAACACTATTTCAATTTCCTTCTTCAATCTTATTCGTATCTCTGAAATTCTAGATAAATAACCGCATATTACTAAACTTTCTATTATCATTGAGCCGTATGCTCAAAAAATATATACTCTATTTATCTTTTATTTTTCTACATAGGAGATCCTCTATTCTGATTAGCAACCATCCTGTTAATGATACACTATAACAACATATTTGAATATATGATATTTCCCAGCTTTGTTAAATATATCGTTTTTTTAACTGTTTTAGATACCCTAATACAATATAAAAGAAAAAAAATGGTTAGTTCCTTAAAGATTATATGATTATTATTAAATTCTTAATATTATGTGAGAAGGTAGTTAAAGATAGGTATTATTTTCCTATTAGTTGGTGATCCCTTTCTCTCAATATTTAGAAACATTTTAAGGAAAGTAATTATATTTGAATATTGTTTTTTTGTTTTACAACCTCTTTTTCTTAATTTTAACATATCCTAAGGAATTAGAGACAACAATTCATTCATACAATGGTGGAAAGATGGAGGTTAAGGAGTATATCAACCATCTGAAAAAATTAGTGGAACTTGAAAGGAAGGCAGAGATAGAAGCCATGAAAGAGGAGATGAAAAAATTAAGTGGTCAGGAGAGGGAGAAGGTAGGTAGGGCTATCTTGGGATTAAATGGGAAAGTTATCGGTGAAGAGTTTAAATATAAACTGGTGAAATACGGTAGAAATAGAGAGATAAAAACTGAAATATGTGTTGGAGATCTCGTAGTAATAAGTAAGGGCAATCCTCTAAGAAGTGATCTAGTTGGTACTGTAACTGAGAAGGGAAAACACTACATCGTAGTAGCCTTGGAAAATGTTCCTACCTGGGCTCTAAAGAACGTGAGGATCGATCTCTACGCCAACGATATAACCTTTAGGAGACAGATAGAGAATTTGGATAAACTCAGTGAAAGTGGAAAGAAAGTGTTAAAATACATACTGAAACTGGAGGAACCTAAGGAGAGTAAGGAAACTGAATTTGAACCAGAGGATGGGAATTTAAATGAGAGTCAGAGAGAGGCTGTGTGTCTATCCCTTGGGAGTGAGGATTTCTTTCTGATCCATGGGCCCTTTGGTACAGGAAAAACTAGAACTGTCACAGAGGTTATAATCCAGGAGGTGAAGAGGGGAAAAAAGGTACTTGCAACTGCAGAGAGCAATATAGCAGTTGATAACTTAGTTGAACGTCTCTGGGGAAAGGTTAAACTGGTTCGAGTGGGACATCCCTCCAAGGTATCGAAACACCTGAAGGAATCTACCTTATACTACCAGGTTGAAACCCATGAGAGGTACAGGGAGGTTAAGAGGTTGAGGGAGAGAGTAGAGAAGTTAATAGCACATAGGGATAAACATCTGAAACCCACACCTCAGTGGCGAAGAGGTCTCTCAGATGAGGAGATCCTGAAGTTTGCAGAGAGAGGGATCGGTGTAAGGGGAATATCTTCCAAGAATATAAGATCCATGGCCCAGTGGATCACAGTTAATATGGAGATCCAGAGGTTGTACGAGGAGGCCAGAGGTATTGAGGAGGAGATAATTAGGGAGGTGATAGATAAGGCGGAGGTTGTCCTAAGTACAAACTCCTCGGTGGCACTTGAGTACTTGGAAGGTGTTAAATTTGACGTTGCAGTTATAGATGAGGCTTCCCAGACAACTATTCCAAGTGTCTTAATTCCTATAGGGAGGTGTGATAAGTTCATCTTAGCGGGAGATCATAAACAACTACCTCCGACGATCCTAAGTGAGGAGGCACAGGAACTAAGTGAGACTCTCTTTGAAAAACTTATCCAGTTGTACCCCTCAAAGAGTAGGATCCTGGAGATACAGTACAGGATGAACGAGAAACTTATGGAGTTTCCAAGTAGGGAGTTCTACGATGGAAAGATCAAGGCGTATGAAGGAGTTAAAGATATAACCCTCCTAGATCTAGGTGTTAAGGAGACCTCCTTTGAAGAGCCCTGGAGGTATATCTTAGATCCTAAGGAGCCCTTAATTTTTGTTGACACATCTAACCACCCCGAGAAGTGGGAGAGACAGAGAAGAGGTTCCACCTCAAGGGAGAACCTCTTAGAGGCAGAGGTTGTTAAGAAGATCCTGGAGAGACTTATAGAGATAGGTGTATCACCAGAGTCTATCGGTGTTATAACACCTTACGAGGATCAGAGGGATCTGATAGATACGTTAATAGGGAATTACAGGGTGGAGGTGAAAACTGTAGATGGATATCAGGGGAGGGAGAAGGAGGTGATAATTCTTTCCCTTGTCCGTTCAAATAGGGAGGGAGAACTGGGATTCTTAACAGATATGAGGAGGTTGAACGTTTCCCTTACAAGGGCAAAGAGGAAGTTAATAGTTGTTGGAGATAGTGAAACCCTTAAATTACATCCAACTTACAGGAGGTTTATTGAGTACGTTAAAAGTAGAGGTATGTTGGTACATTTAAATAAAAAGATATAAAAATTTTAAAAATAAGAATAATAAAAAAGTAAAAAATTCCTAATCTTGTTCCATTTAATTATTTCTTTTTTAATATTTATTATAACTTATAACTATTATTTTTATCGCGATTCTTAACAGTTGTAATTTAGTATTGGTTAAAAATAAAAAGGGAAGGAATTCCTATCTATATTCTTCTTCCGATACTTCTAAACACTAAAGAAGTGTATGTAGGGATATATATGGAAGTATGTAGCGTTTGTAAGGAAAAGAAGTCTATCTACTATCAGCGCCACTCAGGTTTAAGGTTCTGTAGGGAATGTTTTATAAAGTATATAAAAAAGAAGGTTAGGAAAACACTAGGTAAAAAGATAATAAGACAGAATGTTAAAATTGGAATGGGAATAAGTGGAGGTAAGGACAGTTTAGTAATGGCCTATCTATTGAGGGAGTACTACGCTCCAATACCTAACTCAGAGGTTATTGGGCTAATAGTGGATGAGGGAATAGAGGGATTTAGAAAAAAGGGAATAGAGATAGCGATAGAGTTCTGTGAAAAGTACGATATACCTTACTATATAGCTACCTTTGAGGAATACATAGGATGTACCTTAGATAGCATAGTAGAGAGGGCTAAGGAGAAAAATATAACAGCCAACCCCTGTACCTTCTGTGGCGTAATTAGAAGGAGGATATTGAACAACATGGCTTTAGAGAGGAGGTGTAATTACCTGGCAATAGGTCATAACTTAGATGATGTTGCCCAGGCAGTAATGATGAATTACATAGAAGGAGATATTAAGAAATTGGCTATACTGGGAAGGAATATTGAACATCCTAAGTTTGTCAAGAGGATCAAACCTTTAAAGTATATTCCTGAGGATGAAGTAAAACTCTTTGCAGATCTCTTGGGCATTAAATACCACAGTGAACCCTGTCCATATTCCTCCCTATCCTACAGGAGTGAAATCTCGGATATCTTAGATCTTTTAGAGGAGAGGCATCCAGGGAGGAAGTATTCCATTGTTGCAGGTTTTGAGAGGTTGGTAAAGTATCTACCTGTCGAAAAGGAGAGAGGTGTATGTAAGTACTGTGGTAATCCTTCTGCATCTGATGTATGTAAGGTATGTGAGATTTTAAAGAAGTTGAACATAATTTAAATATAGAGATAAATAAATGTGAATTTATAAATACTATTAATAAAAATTACGCAAATAAAAAAATAAGGTTTTGAACATGATAACAGATGGAAGAAAAATACTGGAGGTTGGTATAGGACAATCTACAGATCCTACTGAAGCTATTGAGGAGGCTCTAGAGGGTTGTAGAAAACCAGATTTAACCATAGTATTTGCATCCTCCGACTTAGATCCTAACGAAGTTTACAGGGAGATAAAGGAAAAAGTTGGAAATTCCCATATAATAGGAGGTACTACTGCAGGGGAGTTTTCCAGTGCAGTTGAGAAACCGCAGAAAGGCACTGTAGCAGTGATGACGCTGAAAAGCCCCTACCTTAAAGTTGGTGTTGGTGTAGGTGAGGGAATATCCAAGAATCCCTTTGAATGTGGAAAGGAGGCAATTAGCAAAGCCTATGCCTCTTTAAAGGACAACCCTACAGCATCTGCAGTAATATCCATCGCCTTTATGAAGAAAAAGGGGCTAGATCTCTTGAAGATGAAACCTTTCGTTAATATCATTCTTCCAGATGGTTTGGCAGGGGTTGAGGAGGAATTTATAAAGGGAATTGTATCGGCTGTTGGATGTAATCAGTGTATCATAGGTGGATCCACTGGAGATGACTTAAAATTTAAAAGAACCTATCAGTTTGGTAACGGTGTATATACAGATGCAGGTGTAGTGGCTACCTTGAGCAGTGCCCTAAAGATAGGTACTGGATATGGCCATCCCTTCTATCCTACAGATGCAGGTGCTGTTATTACCAAGTCTAAGGGAAGAGTAGTCTATGAGTTAGATGGTAGACCTGCCTCTGAAGTTATGAGGGATTTACTTGAAGTGGATGAACTAACCCCTGAAATATTCTCTCAGACACCTGTAGGTGTTAAATCTTCAGATGTTTATGGGGAGTATATTATAAAAAGCCCTGCAAATGTGAAGCCAGATGGTAGTATAACTTTCTATTCTGAAGTTCCTACTGGATGTTATTTAACTATCATGGATACTGATAAAGAACACATCATCGAATCTTTTAAAAGAACTATACTTAATGCTATAGAAGATGCAGGAGATCCAGAGGAGATAGGTGCAATTGTCATATTTAACTGTATATTGAGACACTTACTTACAGAAAGAGAAGGAATAAACGATCTTAAGATAATAAAGGAGTTGGTAGGTGATGTTCCAGTAATTGGATTTAACACCTATGGAGAGCAGGGGAGTACTTTAGGGGGATCTATAGGCCATTACAATCAAACCTCTACTGTGTTATTGCTGAGTAATGAGGTAATCTCTAGGTAGGATTTTTACACTTTTTAGTCAACTGTATAATAACTATAATAATTAAATAATAACAATAATTAGAGTAAAAAATTAATAAATAAAAAAATTAAAAAAATTCTCTAAGAAAAAAGATTAAAAATTTTATCTTTCTTTCCTCTCGAGTATAATGATATAGTCCAGGAAATAAGAGATATATCCACTTTAATTTTAATAATTTTTAATTTTTATTTTAATTTCTTAATATTTTTTTATTTTAGAGGTTCTCGATTGTAGTATTTGTTCAAAAATCTGTTCAAAAAGTTTTGCATTTAAAAAGCGTATATAACTATTTGTACTAGGTAGTAATTCACAAGTTTTTTATTCATTACAACGGTGATACCTTGGAAAACGATTTAGATGAGAAACTTATAGAGATACTAAGTATATTAACCAAGTACGACAGACCTGTAGGTGCCAAGATAATAGCAGATGAACTTAAGAAACGGGGTTATGAGTTAGGGGAGAGGGCAGTTAGGTATCATCTTCAACTACTAGATGAGAAAGGCTTAACTGAGAAGGTAGGATACCACGGTAGAGTTATAACTGAAAAGGGGTTAGAGGAGTTAAATAAGGCGAACATATCCTACAGGGTGGGATTTGTATTCTCTAAGATATTGGAAAAGATGTATCTATCAGACTTTCCAAGGAGTGTTATAATCAACAGGTCGATAGTAGAGGGGGATTATAGGGAAGTTAAGAAGTTGGTATTGAAGGTTATAGATAGTGGTTTTTCCATAGGAGATTTTATAAATATAAGGAGGGATGGAGATTTTATCACAGTTGAGACTCTATGTTCCATAACCTTTGACAGTTACCTTATGAAGAAGGGCGTATATCCTATGATAAAGTATGGAGGTATAGTTAAATTTGAAGATTACGAACCTGTGGCATTTGAAGGTGTTATAGACTTCAGTAAGTCATCTATAGATCCCTTAGAGGCATTTATTACTCGGGGAAAAACTGATGTACTTGGAATTATAGAAAACGGCGAGGGGTACCTACCTGCAAACTTCAGGGTTATTCCCAATATAGCGTTGGATAGATTTGAAAACATTATAAAACAGGATATACTCAATGGGATACTAAGTTACGGCGAGGAGAATGTATTAGGGCTAAGTTTAAATGAGGGTGAGGTGGGGATAGTGCTTGTAGGTGGATTATCTCCTATATGTCCCTTGGTGGAAAAGGGGTATTCAGTTAAGATCAGTGCGGCAACTGATGTTGTAGATATCTCCAATATAAAAACAGTGAGTGTAAGTAAAAGGTATTTAAAGCCTGTGAAGAGGAAGGGGAAGGTTAAGATAGTATCTGTATTCTCCAAGATGCTCTCCATGATACATAAGGTAGATTACTGTATCGAAGATGGAGAGGGTAAGGTCTTAGTAAATAGATGTTGCATAGATAAAAAATATGAGGAGGAGGTGTTGGAGGCACTTAATAGATGTTATAAAATGGGAATTATGGTATCTGACAGGGTAGGTTTTGAATATAAAGGAAACAACTTAGTGGTAACTACCATATGTTCCTCTACAGTGGATGGAATACTTATAAGGTACGGCGTTCCCCTGATTCCATACTGCGGGGGTATATTGGAACTTTCAAAGGATAGGTTTATAGAGATCATCTCCTACGACGGCACCTCATTGGATCCCCATGAGATATTCCTCAACAGAATAGACGGTAAAAGTACAGTCCTATCTGGAGTTAGAAAGGCCCCAATGGTTGCAAGGGATAGGTTAATCCAGTTATTGAAATCTCTAAACTGGAAAGGTATACACAAGGTAGGGAAACCTAATAACGATATATGTGGTGTTAAAGTTGATAAGAGTATGTTTGGATATATAAGTTTTGGAGGTATGAATCCCTTCGCTGTACTTAAAAGTAGAGGTGTGCCTGTAGAGGTTTCTGCACTTCATGGGGTTGTAGATTACAGTAAGTTGACTCCTATAGAAGAGTTAATATAGATTAAAAAATTTATTTAAAAAATAATCATTATAAAAATATTTAAATATATTAAATTAGAATCGAAAGTTATATATATCACAACTGTATATTATAAATACTGCCAAGTAGATGGTATGTGCAGAGGTAGTCTAGCCTGGTAAGGCGTGGGACTGGAAATCCCATGGGGCTTTGCCCCGCGGGGGTTCAAATCCCCCCCTCTGCGCCATTTTTTTATTTATTTTTCTTTTTTTTATAAACACGACTATTTTTTGGAGGTGCTTATATTGAGTCAGGGGGAATTTAGGCATAGATTGAGGATCTCTAAAACAGATATAGATGGAAATGCTCCATTAGAGTTTGCCCTACAGGATATTAAAGGTATAGGTAAAGCCATGGCTAAAGCCATAGTTAGAGTTGCAAAATTAGATGGACAAAGACCTGCAGGTTACCTAACTGATGAGGATGTTAAAAAGATAGAGGATATATTAAGAGATCCTGCGAAACACGGAATCCCATCGTGGATGTTTAACAGAAAGAGGGATCCTTACTCAGGAGAAGATAGACACCTGATAGAGAGTGACTGGATACTTGCAGTCCAACAAGACATAGCAACTATGAAGAGGATCAGGTGTTATAGAGGAATTAGGCATGAGTTAGGACTACCATGTAGAGGTCAGAGAACTAGAAGTACATTTAGAAGAGGTCCTACAGTTGGTGTTAGTAGGAAGAAGAAAAAGTAATATAAGGTGAGAGTAATGGGAGATCCTAGGCGATTGAAAAAGAAGTACGATACTCCTAACCATCCCTGGATTGGGGAGAGAATTAAAAGAGAGAAAGAACTTTTAAATAAATACGGTCTTGTAAACAAGAGAGAACTTTGGAAGATGGAGACTAGATTGAGAAAGTTCAGAAGACAGGCTAGGAAGTTGATAAGTGATACCTCCAAACAGGGAGCAAAGGAGGCTAAGCAGTTGTTTAGCATCCTAAGAAGATATGGAATATTGGTTAAAGAAGATCCAACTTTGGATGACGTCCTCTCCCTTACTGTAGAGGATATACTGGAGAGAAGATTACAGACTATAGTATTTAGAAAAGGGCTGGCAAGAACTATAAAACAGGCTAGGCAATTTATAGTCCATGGGCATATCGCTATTAAAGGTAGGAGAGTTACTGCACCTAGTTATTTAGTACCAGTTGACGAAGAGGATCATATAACCTATGCTCCAACCTCTCCATTGGCCTCCAAGGATCACCCTGAGAGGGTGAAAGTGGTAACTACTGAGGAGGGCAATTAAAAATTTTGAGTAAGGTGATAAGATGGGTGGAAGATGGGGGGTTGTCCACATCTATGCCTCCTACAACAACACTATAATACATGTTACAGACATAACAGGAGCAGAGACTATTGCTAGGATCTCTGGAGGTATGATTGTAAAGAACCAGAAAGATGAGTCCTCTCCATATGCAGCTATGCAGGGGGCATTTAAAATAGCTGAAATGATAAGAGAAAAAGGTATTGATAAGGTCCATATAAAGGTAAGAGCCCCTGGAGGTAGTGGGCCAAAAAACCCAGGACCTGGAGCCCAGGCTGCAATTAGGGCTTTGGCAAGAGCAGGAATACAGATCGGTAGAATAGAAGATGTAACTCCAATACCTCATGATGGAACTACTCCAAAGAAGAAGTACAGGTAAATTATCTAATTTGGTGGTATCTTGATATCTGATATTCAGAAGGAAAAAACACGAATAGGGGATATCCTCAGGTTTAAATTAAAGGGACCCCTTTCCTTTTCCAATGCCCTAAGGAGGATAATGATATCAGAGGTACCTACATACGCTATTGAATACGTTTATATCTATGAAAACACATCCTCCATGTATGATGAGTTGATAGCCCATAGACTAGGCCTTATCCCAATAAAGGGAATGCCCCTTAGTAAAGAGGAGGTTATAACATTTGTTCTCAACAAGGAAGGCCCCTGTACTGTATACTCGGGGGATCTAAGATCTGAAACAGGAGAAGTTGCATTTAAAAATATTCCTATTGTTAAGTTGAAAGAAGGACAGAAGTTAAAGTTAGAATGTGAGGCTGTAGTAGGTATAGGAAAGGTACATGCAAAGTGGCAACCTTGTAATTGTACATACAAACAGATTGATGAGAATGAAGTTGAATTTTTAGTGGAGTCTCATGGTAATATGGAACCTGAGGAAATACTAGTTTCATCTATTGAGATATTAAAGGGTAAAGGGGAAAAACTTCTAAAGGAGTTGGAAACACTAGAGGAATAAGGTGGGATCTATGAGAGAACCTAAGGCAACTAATCCAAGAATCTTAAAGTTGATAGAAACACTTAAATTTGAATCCTACAGAACTCAGAGAAAGATCTGGAAGGATTTAGCAAGGAGATTATCGAAACCTGCTAGAAGGAGGGCAGAGGTAAATATAAGTAAAATAAATAGATATACAAAAGAAGGGGAGATAGTAGTTGTTCCAGGTAAGGTGTTAGGTGCTGGAAAGTTGAATCACAAGGTAACTGTTGCTGCACTCTCCTTCTCCGAAGGTGCAAGGAGGGCTATTGAAGAAGTAGGGGGAAGGTGTATAACTATCGAGGAGTTAATTAAGGAAAATCCTAAAGGTGTCCAAATAAGGATTATGGCATAATTGAAACACAGGTGAAAGGTATGGTAGTTATAGACGCTAAAAATGCAGTTGCTGGAAGGTTGGCATCTTATGCTGCCAAATTAGCCCTCTCAGGAGAAGAGGTATTGATAATAAATGCAGAGAAGGCAATAATAACTGGAAACAGAGAATATATCTTCAAGCAGTTTCTCCAGAAAAGACATAGAAAAAGTATAACTAACCCAAGAAGAATGGGTCCAAAGTATCCAAGAAGGCCCGATGATATTCTTAGAAGAATGATAAGAGGCATGCTACCATACAAGAAGGCAAAGGGAAGGGAAGCATTTAAGAGAGTTAAGGTTACAGTAGGAACTCCAGAGGGCGTAACTCCAGATATCACCTACAACAAGATGCCAAATACCCACAAGTTTGTAACTATTGGAGAAATCAGTAGACATCTAGGAGCTAAATTTTAAAAGGGGTGGTTAGGTGAAGGTAGTACATACTGTCGGTAAAAGGAAAACCTCCATTGCAAGGGCTACTGCAAGGGAGGGAAAGGGTAGAATTAGGATAAATAAGGTGCCTATTGAACTTTTCGGACCGAAATATTTAAATATGAGGTTGATGGAACCTATAATACTGGCTGGAGATGTAATAAACACCATGGATATTGATATTACAGTTAAAGGGGGAGGGGTTTCAGGACAAATAGATGCAGTAAGAACAGCCTTAGGTAAGGCCATCGTTGAATTCACTGGAAGTATGGAGATAAAGAAGAAGTTCTTAGAGTACGATAGGACGTTGTTAGTTAGTGATGCAAGAAGAACTGAGCCCCATAAACCAAGTAGGTCCACCAAGGGACCAAGGGCCAAGAGACAGAAGTCTTACAGATAAATTTCCCTATTATTTTTTTGGTGGTAACTGTGGTGATGTTTCCTATTAGATGTTTCTCTTGTGGAGCTGTAATATCTGAGGTATATGAGGAGTATCGCTCCCGGTTGATGAAGGGGGAGGATCCCAAAGAAATACTAGACGACTTAGGAATTAAAAAGTACTGCTGCAGGAGGATGTTTATATCCCACAGGATAGATGAAGATGGTAGAGAAATATTTGACGATATGATGGAACATGATTCCTACTAAGTTTTTATGTGGGACTGTGGGGTAGCCTGGTCTATCCTGCGCGTCTGGGGGGCGCGCGACCCGAGTTCAAATCTCGGCAGTCCCACCATTTTTATTTTTTATTTATGTTTAAACCAGTATCTTGGTGTTTTTTATGAGATACACTAGGTTTGAAAAGGCCAGACTCATTGGAGCGAGATCTTTACAGATCTCAGATGGAGCCTATTTAACTGTTGAAACAGAAAAAGAATCCTCCTTAGATATTGCCAGGGAGGAGTTTGAGAGGGGAAAAATACCTCTAATAGCAAAACCTAAAAAAAGATACTAACTCTTTTTTTTATTATAAATTCTTAGAGGTAGATCTCTGTGGATGGGGAGATTATAATAGAGAGAATAACTGCAAAAAAGGTTTTTAAAAACTCAAAAATAGGTATTAAAATAACAACTTTAACACCAGTAGGAATAGGTTATCACATCATTCCAGTGAAAAACCCTGACTATGTTATATCCGACATCGAGAATATAATAGCGCCAGAACTTGTTGGACACCCTGTATCGGATCAGGACCTAATAGATTCTATAATATGTAGTACTCCAATAGAGGATACAGTTACAACCATGGGAGTCTCTCTAAGTGTCTCCCAGGCGGCAGCCAATGCCTTAGAGATACCTTTATTTAAGTATATTGGAGGTGCCCTCTCCACTCAGTTACCAAGTGTAGCCTGTCCTCTACTCTCTGACGGTGAGGGAGATCTTATAGTAATACCTATAACTGAATCGATAGAGGAGATGGTATACCTCTACAAAAAACTATTGGAGAGTCTCTCCATTACATATAAAGATACAGTTGTAGATATAGAGGGAAGATATAGGTGTAAAAACATCTTTCAGGAGTTAGATAGATTTAAAGGGATAGTATCTGAAGTATCTGAGGAGGAAGATATTAAAATACTGGTAGGTACCTCACTAAGGGAGAATATAGATGATAATGAGATATTTGAAAAAATATCCGACCTAGATTATTTAGAAAGTCCTAAAACTGTAGAATTTGACGGTATTTTAACTACAGAGGATATAGATGATGTAGCAGACTTCTCAAAGGTAGAACCCTATACAGTTAGTACATTAAGTGAGTTGTACTACTATATAGAGTATATACTTGAGAGAGGTTTAAATCCTCTAATAGCAGGTAATAATCCCACCTTTTCACATATTGCAGTAGGTTTAAAGACACCCCTTATAAGATGCAGTATAAACTCCAATATTTTAAATGAACTATGGGATATAGAGAGAATACTTAATAATCCCTATATAAATAAACTATTGTAGTAGTAAATTTTCTATAAAGGGTCATGCTCTGTTTTGATTTTATTTTTTTATCTGGCCGTAATATTAACATTTTAAAACTTATAATTAAAAAAATAAAATATAATAAATAATAAAAATTATAATTAAAATAAAAGACTGCAATAAAATTTGTGAAGATATAAAAGATGATCCTGTTGAGAATGATCTATGGGATTAAAACAGTATTATAGAATAATACACATGAAAATTACCCTAAACTAAAACCGAAAACCTTATATATATGTTTATAGTATTACAATAAATCGATTGGGCTCGTGGTCTAGCTGGCTATGATGCCGCCCTGACACGGCGGTGGTCGGGAGTTCGAATCTCCCCGAGCCCACTATTTTTTTTAAGATGTTTTATTCGTATATTCAAATATTTAATTGCTACTTTTTAATTTCAGAATAGTTTTTCTCAGATCTCCAGTTTCAAGTAATAATTTCTCAACATCTTCTCTTTTAAATCCTTTCTCCTCCAAGAGTTCTACAGCCTCTCTAAAGAATCTCGATCTTCTCAATATCTCCTGAGATAATTTTTTCTTTAATTCCATATACTCTTCCTTACTCATCCCAATACTCCTAAGAACCATATCCCGTAAAGGACATGGTTTACTTATCTTACAGCACCATACTAAACTGTTGAAACAGGTGCCCTTTCCTTCCCCTAATCTTGTTTTCTTTCCAAATTCTTCTTTTATCTTAATATACTCCTCAGGGGTCATCTTTAGTACCTCCAGTGCATCGTGTATAGGACAGTTCTTTATAGGGGGACAACAGAAGGCCAATCCTCTAAGATCCCCTCCCCTACATATATGAGATGGTGCATCCTTCCACATATCTATCACCACAATTTTACAGGCAGATTAACCTTAAAGTGTATTAGGATAAAATATAAATTTTTATCTTATAGATTAACAAGAATTCATTTTATTTCCTAATAATTATTATAATAAAAATCCCATTCCTATTTAAATAACTATTAATTTTTACTTCTATTGTGAAAATTTTAATACTATTCTAATTTATGGTGAAAAAATGAAGATTATACACTTCAACACTGTTTCACTGATAATAGAAGAGAAAAGAATGACGTATACAGGAAAAGAATTGGAACCATTATGGGCCTTTGAAAGGTACAGCATCCAGAAGGATAGTATTGTGGTTTTTAGAGGGAAGATAGAGGTACCTTTAGAGAATATGAAAGATCTAAAGGATGTAAAGGAGGAAGGTTTTAGGAGCAAAGTATTGATAACTTCTTTAGATGCCATAAATTTCATTCTCGAACATTTCGACAATCCAGATTTAAAGATGGCGTATTTAAGGCAGAGGCTTCTAGTGCTTATAACTAAGGAGGTACTGGAGGAGATCTCTGGGAAAAAGATAACAAGGAAAGGTGATGATCTGTACTATAAAGGGGGGAAGTTGTCAGTATCTATAGCCTCCAGGGGTATATCTTCGGGAAAGATACATTTAGGTATAAACCTTTCTAAGAAAGGAACCCCATCTTATATTAAAACCTCATCATTAGAGGATCTAGGAATCGACATTGAAGAAGACACTATACTGGGTATTATGGAAACTATAGGAAGAAGATATGGAGAGGAGATGGACAAGATAGAGGAGGATATAAGAAAAACTAGATGTTTATATGGTTCTTATTAAGAAGATGTTTTAAAATACTACTCCAAATTTTCCATTAAAAAATAATTATAAAAAATTAAAAAGAAGGTTATAAAATAAAATTTTTAACATTGGTTGGATAACTATAAAGAGATAAATACCTTTCTTAATAAAGGATAACGGTTTTTACTTTTTAGCCATTAATATTTCTTTATTAAATATTTAGCACTATTAAGATTTTTAATTTTTATAAATACTTATTAATAATCATAATTCTTATTATTTTTTTTATTGTTTAACTATTCACTTTGATGAGAACTTAAGTTAAAAAATTATTAAAAATCTTAACTTTTACTCTAATGTAAACTGGGATTTAAAACATATCCTTCGTTGTTGCCCTTAGTGATCACTATCTCCCCATCTATACCTATTCTATCAAAAAACTCCTTAGAGGTTTCAACTACTTTCCTAATATCTTCCTTACCATTACATATAGAGTACAAGGTAGGCCCAAAACTGGATAACCCACTGTAGCCTACCCTCTGAAGTTCCCCTAGAAGATTCCTAACTATTTCCTTCTGAAGTCCCACTTCCACTTTTTTAAACCCTAAATACTGAAGTTTGTTGATACCTTCACCAAATGAAACAATATCTCCCTCAACTATAGCAGGCAGGATTTTCATAAGGACAATGTGGCATATCCTCTGGGTCTCCTCTAAAGGCACAGGACAGTACTTCTTAAAGATATCCACCTCCCTATCACCGTGGATGTTCTCTCCCTTAGGGATTGTAAGTACAATGTCCCACTTGAAGTCATGTCTGAATATTAGAGGAGGTACTCTGACATTTTTTGAGGCTGAAGAAGGAGCAAATATTTCCTTGTCCTTGCCCTTTCCAAAGGTATGCCCTCCGTCTACTATGAAACCTCCTCTCTCAAAGGCATATACACCTATTCCCGAGGTTCCTCCTCTACCTGTGATACTGGCTAGAGTTTTGATGTCTAACTCCTTGTTGTACACTTTTGATATCAACATCCCTGTAGATAGTGCCATCTGGGTACCACTACCTAACCCACTGTGTAGGGGGATAATATCTTTCACTTTTATGTAGATCCCGTCCTCTCCAATATATTTTAAAACCTTTTCAGATACTCTGAATACCCTATCTCTTATATTATTTAAAGTATCTTCAGGGATTCCTCTATACTCTATCTCTATCTCGATCTCTGAACTCTCTTTACCCTCGATATGAAAGTTAGGGTAGTCTAATGCAATCCCCAATCCTCCGTCTACTCTACCTATACTTCCGTTGAGATCTATTAATCCAATATGGATTCTTGAGGGGGATTTAAGAGTTATCATAAAACTGCACCAATTTTGTTTTACTTTAAACCTGAAATTTTCTCTGCTTTTCTAGTGTTCTGACATCCCGAGGAGATACAGTAAAATTTTATGTGTTTATCCAGTATTTAATTTTTTATTTATTAATTTATAAAAAATAATAAAGGCAAGTAAAAATACAATATCTTTAATACCCTAGCTCCCATCAAAAGGATAGTTTAAAAAAAAATAATAAAAATAATTATAAAAAAAATAATTATGATAAAAAAGAAAATTTAAAAATAAATAATAAAATAAAAATGTTTAAAAAATAAAAAACTTCTATCATCCCAGATATAAAATTTTAAAAAGAAGATTGGAGGGGAATAGCCCTCTGAATATCTTTTAATATAGTGGATACCAGAATAAGATCTCCTATCTTACATAAGTGATTAGAAAGATCCTAGAATGTTTAATAGTATTTTATATTATAGATTTTATACTGATTATTTTAATCATGATTTTTAATTATAACAATTATTATTATTTTTCATTTTTTTATTGTTCTTTTAATCACTACTTGGTGGGAACTAAGGTATATTATTTTATATTATCACTTTGGTGGGAACTAGGGTTCTTTAATATATTTCCAATGTTTAAGCTTTTAAATTTGCTAAATTCCAACAACTAAAGACAGTAGTAAATGAATCACCACTCCAATTAATACAGAAACACCTAAATTCTTCCATTTTCCGTATGATAAAAATACAAATACTAATGCTACGATGCTCACACCTATATTTTCAAAATCAATGGGAAAGGATACTAAGGAGGTAATAAAAAGTGCAGATATTATAGCTGTCGATGAATAGGGAAGGAATTCATTAATGCCCTTTAATCTTTTAAATTTTTCGCTAAAATATAGGGGTAAAAACCTTGTTAGATATGTTCCTATGGCGACTAATACTATGGCAATGTAATGCTCTATCATTTTCCCACCTTTATTTTTAACAACAGTATTGGAGTTAGAATACCTGCAAGTAGTATTCCAACAGAAGTATATCCAAGATAATGGAATAGAAGGGAGATAGATCCTCCGATCAGTGCAGAGATTATATGAGATCCTTTAAGGTTTGAAATTAGAAGGACTAAAAACAGTGCTGGAAATGAGAATGTTAAGGAAGGTATCAAGATTTTATTAGAGAGTAGGATTGACCCGCCCAGGATACCAATTAAAGTTCCTAAAATCCATGACAAATAAGCTCCCAACTCTAAACCTAAGATAAATTCCTCACTATTTGGTGCATTTAAAGATAAGGCAAAAACCTCATCTGTCAATCCAAATGCTGTTATAAAGTGGTTTTTTATTTCAAATCTTTCGGAGATTATACAACTATAAATTATATATCTTAGGTTTAAAAGTAATGGAACAACTACTGCATCTATAAAGGAATGGGGCATAAGGGAAATTAACGCGAATTGACTTGTTCCACCGAATATCAATGCCGATGCAAGAAGTATTTCAACTTCGTTAAATCCTAATGTTAAGGCTGTTATTCCAAAGGTTATACCAATGGGAATATAACCAAGTGCTATAGGGATACTAGCAATGATTCCTTTAATAAACATGACTATTCCTCCTTTTTAGAGGGAAAGATTATCTGCTCAGTTATATTATTTACCATAGATTAACAGTATCTATCCGTCATCTTTTTTACACATCCACAATTTATAATATAAATACATTTATATCGTATTGAGTTTAAAATAATTTAAAATAAATTCCATATACATTCTGATAAAATTAGGGAGTATTATTAAAAGTAGGCTTATATTGGTGAAAAATATGAACTTTAGAATAATAGATAACGGCGTCACAGCTCCAAAAGGTTTCAAAGCAAATGGCTATAAAAATGGAAAGTATGGTGTAGGTATAATATACTCTGAGAAAAACTGTACTGGTGCAGGAACCTTTACAACCAATAAAGTTGTTGCCCATCCTGTTAGGATATCCAAGGAGGTACTGAAGAATAACAGGGATAGGTTAAGATGTATTGTAGTAAACAGTGGAAATGCCAACTGTTTTACTAAGAATGGATACGAAGATGGAAAAAGAATGATATCTAAAACTGCAGAACTCCTAAATATCCCTGAGGATTCCATCTTAATAGCCTCCACTGGAGTTATTGGAAGAAAGATGCCTATGGATACAATACTTTCTCAAATAGAAGAAACATATAAGAGGTTGAAAGAAGAAAGTAATAACTACAACTTCGCTCTCTCTATACTTACTACCGACAGATTTCCAAAAACTCTTGCCCTTGAATTTGAGGTAGATGGTAGAAAGGTGAGGATAGGAGGTACTGCAAAGGGTGCTGGAATGATAGCACCTAATATGCTCCATGCAACAATGCTCTCCTTTATTACTACAGATATCAAGATAGATCCAGAGGATTTAAAGGTAGTACTCCAGGATGTAGTAGATGAAACCTTTAACAACATCGTTGTAGATGGAGATACAAGTACCAACGATACTGTATTTATCCTTGCAAATGGAGAGAGTGGAGTTAGATACGAGGAGTGTCCTGAGTTGTTCAAAGACGCTCTCCATTATATATGTAGGGAACTGGCTAAGATGATCGTAATGGATGGAGAGGGAAGTACAAAGATGATGGAGGTTGTAGTAAAGGGTTGTGCCTCAAAGGAGGATGCTATTAAGGCATCAAAGAGTATCGTTAGATCCTTACTTGTAAAGACTGCTCTCTATGGTGGAGATCCAAACTGGGGTAGAATAGCCGCTGCAGTGGGATACAGTGGGGCAGAGATGGATATGAAGGTTATGGATATTGTAATATCCGATTATAAGAGGGAGGTCTATCTAGTTAAAGATGGAGATCCTATAGATGAGGAGAGTGAGGAGTTCAAAGTGGCAGAGAAGATTATGAAGAACGACAAGATTAAGATAGTTGTAGATCTGAAGATGGGGAAATATAAGAATACCTCCTACGGTTGTGATCTAACCCATGACTATGTAACCCTTAATTCCGAATACACTACTTGAATATTTACATATATGGATTAACGAAAAGTATATATAGGAGAACTGATATTGTAGTGTATGCTTTTGAAGTATTTCTTTTATGGGCCCGTGGCCTAGCCTGGATACGGCACCGGCCTTCTAAGCCGGGGGTCGGGGGTTCAAATCCCCCCGGGTCCGCCATGGATCTTTTTTCCTATTAACATTGCTCCAGTGGTGTAGCCCGGCCAATCATGCGGGCCTTTCGAGCCCGCGACTCGGGTTCAAATCCCGACTGGAGCATATTATTTTCTTGTCGTTATCCTCTTTTATTATTTTAACTGTTTTTTTTTAAATTCTACCATATTAATTTAGAAGGGAATCCTGTTTATTCTTTTTTAGGATTTTTTGAAACAATTCAGAGAAAGTTGTTATATAGAGACTTTTTACATTTTATTTTTATTACTATTTTTGTTTTAATTACTCAAAAATTAAATATTATAATAAAATAATAAGTGTAAACATTTTTTGAATATTTCTGGAAACTCTAAAAAGAGACTAAATATTAATTTAGTTAACGAGATTTCCATCGTGTATAACCATGGATCTAAAAGTTATTCATCTAAAGGGGATAGATTCTACAAACAGATACTGTTATAAGTTAGGTAAAGAAGGTAAGAGAAACTTAGTTGTTATTGCAGAAGTTCAAAGTGCTGGAGTGGGAAGACTTGGGAGGAGGTGGTATTCTAACTACGGTGGACTCTACTTCTCGATACTACTTGATTTAAAAGAGTATTTAAATGACAGGGAGGAAAGTATTGGTAAGTTGAACTTTATAGGTTCTATCTCCGTCTATGAGACGTTGATAGAGTATTTACCTAAAAACCTGCGAGAATCTATAGGTATAAAATTCCCCAACGATGTTATCGTTAGTGTCAATAGAGATAAAAAGATATGTGGTATCCTCTCGGAGATAAACTGGGATCATAAGTTTGTCGTCTTAGGGATAGGTATAAATATCAACAACCATATTCCAGAGGATCTAAAAGATACTGCAGTATCTCTGCGGGAACTGTGTAAAAGGGAGTACGATAGGTTTGAAATTTTCTATAGATTTCTCAGTAGATTTAAGGACAACTTCCATCTAGAGGATAGGGAGATTCTAAAAAAATATGAAAAGTACTCCAAAACCCTTGGTAGATACGTCAAAGTAGTAACACCAAATGAAGAAATAACTGGAACAGTTTTTAAGATTGACTATGGTGGAATATACCTCTCTACGCTGGAGGGCATCCGATATATAAATGTTGGAGATTGCATCCACCTTAGATGAATTTTAATTTTTCTATATTAGAAAGATGGTAATCTTAATAATAAAATTAACTACATCCTGTAGGGTGTTTCTAAGTACTATAAAATAAAAAGATGTTATTCTTTAAACAATAAAACTTTTTAAACTAGGAGCGACTATCGAGAATTCTAATAAAAAAGGAAGTGTAAATAATAGATAAAAATCGCTATTAATACATAAATAATTTTTTATTTTTTTAAAATTATAAATTATTAATAAATAATAAATAATTAAAATTAAAATAGGATTAAGATAAAAAATAAAAAAATAATAAAAAAAGTAATAGGTAAAAAAGATTAATAGAAATCCACTCCTACTTCTCCAGTATTCAGTGTAAACTAGAAGATAAGGATTAATTTTAACTTTTTTATTTTATCTGTGTCCGTTCTTTAACTACTTTTATATTTTTAGATTTTAATTATTTTTATAATGATTATCTTCTATTCAAGTTATTGTTGGCCCTAGTTTCTATCAAGTCAGTCTTCAGTAAAGATCCTGAAAGATATATAAGTTGTGTTTTTTACTATTCTTTTAATCGCTACTTTAATTAATAACACGGTTTATTATTACTTGTGAGCAAAGTAGCAGATGATCTTTAACTCATCATCCTCTATTTTATCATCTACCCTTACAAACCCATACCTCTCAAATTGGACGATCTCATCTACATTTACATTTCTAAAGTCCTTCTCTGCAAATCCATGACGTTCCCTTCCCTCTGTATCAATTACTACAGTCTTCACGGCATCCTTAACTGGTACCCAGTGTATTACCTTCCCCCTCTTCCTCCTAAGTATCCTGAAGTCCTCACTGTGATACCTAGCGTATATTACATCCCCCTCTATCCTCTCTACGACTATGTTGTACAACTCCATCAACCTGTACATCCCATTAACCTCTAACTTATCTGAGATATAAACCTCCCCTTCAAATGGAAGTTCCCTGGTACCTAAGTCCCTATCGGGGTGCATCCTAAGATAGAGTGTTTTAGGTTCTCCTCCCAACACCTTCAACCTCTTAGGATTCTCCACGAAGAAGAACCTCTTTGCATCCTTATCAATTATCTCCCTGTTTATAGCGTAGAGGTTCTCCCAGGAGTACTTTACATCTGCAGGTTTTATCCCGATCTCCAACATGGATCTGTATATAGCCTCAGGTTTAATTCCTCTCCTTCTAAGGGCTCTCAAGGTTCCCAACCTTGGATCGTCCCATCCACTGTACTCCCCCTTAATTATCCCCTCGTACATCTTAGAGGTACTTAGTACTGTCCCCTCTATCTTTAGAATACCGTAGTGGATATATTCGGGCATCTCCCATTGGAAGTATTCGTATATATACCTCTGTTTCTCCGTATTAACTATGTGATCCTTCCCCCTTAGAACATGGGTTATTCCCAGTAGATGATCGTCAACTGGAACTGAGAAGTTCATAAGGGGATAAACAATATATTTATCTCCAGTTCTTGGATGGGGAGTGTCCTCCATCCTAAATATTGGAAAGTCCCTAACAGAGGGATTTTTATGTTGTATATCAGTTTTCAGCCTAACTACAGCCCCCTCTAAACTGTTATCCAACATCCTCTCCCAGAGTTCCAAATTTTCCTCCACAGATCTATCCCTACACCTACAGGGTATCCCCTGATTTTTAAGTTCCCTAAACTCTTCAGGATCACATTCACATACGTAGGCATGCCCCATCTCTATTAACCTCTTACAGTGATCATAGTATATCTTCATCCTCTCAGATTGTATAACCTTCTCATCTACTCTTATATTCAACCACTCTAGATCCTCCTCTATCATTTCGTATGCCTCTGGAAGTACCCTCTTAGGGTCTGTATCCTCCAGTCTCAGTATGAACTTTCCACCGTACTTCTTTACGAAGTAGTCGTTAAGCACCGCTGCCCTACTGTGTCCTAAGTGTAGGGGGCCGGAGGGGTTTGGGGCGAATCTCATAACTACACTATCTTTAACATTCCTCAATATCAACTCCCTCTTTCTCTCTTTACTGTCTTCAACTATCATATCTGGAGCTATCTCCTCTAACTTCTTCCTCTGTTCTTCAAGGGGCATGGATTCAACTTCTTTGGACACCTCAAGTACTAAGTTATATATCTCCTTAGCCCTACTCCTTAGATGAGGATTGTCTGCCAATATCTTTCCCATAACTCCCTTTGGATTTACTTTCCCACTGTTTAAGATTGAACTTTGAAGTACATACTTAAGGATCATCTCTTTCAATATTCCACCTCTCTTTTTTATAAGGTTTAAATTATTATAATAAATAAAAAATAAAAAATTTAAATAATTATAATAAAAAATTTATTCCTGATACACCTATTGGAAGCATTGGAAAGGTTATTCAACATTTTAAGAATTATTAGATATTTCATTAATAACATCAGATTTATATAGTAAAAGCAATAAAAGAGATGATAAAATTAGGTGATACTGATGGAACATAAAATCTATTACGATTACGATACTCTACTTAAGAGGGCATTTAGCCAACTTCCAGAGGAAGTATTTAAAGATATAAGATTTGAGATACCACCTGCAGATAGTATTGTTGAGGGTAACAGGACTGTAATAAAGAACTTCAGGGATATTGCAAAGGTTATAAACAGGGATATACAGTTCTTTGCAAAGTATATAATGAGAGAGTTAGGTACTGCGGGAAATGTAGAGGGACAGAGGTTGATACTCCAGGGTAAATTTAATAACTACCTTATAAACAGTAAGATCAGAGAGTTTATAGAGGAGTATGTACTATGCGAGGAATGTGGAAAACCAGATACCAAGATCATTAAGGAAGGTAGGCTCCATTTCCTCAAGTGTATGGCCTGTGGAGCTATAAAACCTATTAAATTAATTTAATTTTTTCTAATTTCTATCAAAGTGATGGTTTAAAAAAAATTAGATAATAATAATTATAATTAAAAAACCCTAATTTCCATCAAAAAAATTCTGATAAGAATAACAATAATTATAAAAATAAAAGTATAAAAGGAAGGTATTAAAATCAGAATAAAGAGATAAATAGTCTCTCCTAGGGTGCTCTAAGATATTACGGAAGTGGAGTAGATCCTTCCTAATAGGTTGCTATTATTAATTTTATTAAAGGTATTATATTTTAATATTTTCTTAATCTTTTTATTATTTTTATTCTTTTAATCACTACTTGGTGGGAACTAAGGTTTTTATATTATCATTTTGATGGGAACTAGGGTTAATTAAAAAATATAAAATAAATTTATAACAATATAAGTAAAAAGTAAAAAATATTAAACTAAAAATAAAAGATTTAACAAAAATCACGCCCTGTTTCTCCAGTACTCAGTGTAATCCAGAGGATAAAAGCAATTTTTTACCTGTATTTATTTTTTATTTTAATTTATTTTTTAATTATAATTATTATTTTTATTTTAATGGAAACTAAGACTATAATTTTTAATTAGGTGAAAACATGAAAGGATTCTGTTATAGGTGTGGTTATGAAGGTGAACTAATAGAGGGATTATGTAAGGAGTGCTACGCCCAGGTGTATCCTCTGTTTCACGTACCTGAAGAGATAAAGATTGAAGTATGTCATATGTGCGGTTCCTATAAGAGGAGAACTTGGCAAGATCCAAAGGGTGAAGATCTGTACTCTATACTAGATGAAATAGCCTACTACGCCACAAAGGACAACTTAAAAAAGGCTCATAAAAATATAGAGATTGAAATAATACCTAAGGAGCCAGGGCAACTACCAGGGGGTAAGAGAACTAAGGTAGAGATCCCAGTGAGGGTAATTGGAAGGGGGAAGTTGCCAGGAGAGGATAGAGAGAGAACTATGGAGAAAGATGTAAAGGTACGTCTACAGATGGTCCAGTGTCCAAGATGTTCCAGGTATATGTCTAACTACTACGAGGCTACTCTCCAGATAAGGGCTATGAATAGGCCTCTAACTGAAGAGGAGAGAGAGGAGTTAGATAGGTTTGTAAGGAAGGAGGTTGAAAAAAGACTGAAAAAGGATAGAATGGCCTTTATATCCAAATTCATACCTAAGAAGGAGGGACTGGACTATCAAATTGGTTCTATGGGTGGAGCGAGAAACATAGCCTCGAGTATAAAATCTAAGTATGGAGGGAAGATCAAAGAAACTGCTAAATTAGTGGGGGTTGATAAGAACAGTGGTAAGAACCTCTACAGGATCACCATAGTTGTAAGGATACCTGAATACAAGGTAGGGGATATAGTCGAATATAGAGATAAGACGTACAAGGTGGTTTCCATAAAAGAGGATAAACTATACCTAGAGGATATAGCAGATAGGAGGGAAAAGATACCTGTCCAGTGGAGTACTGCCGAGAAGGAGACTAGACTACTAAAGAGAGGAGAGGAATGTCCTACCGCTACAGTTATCTCAGTCTCTCCAGAAACAGTTATAGCAATGGATGACAGTAACTACGAAGTATACGAGTACAATAACGTATTTGAAGATATCAAAGAGGGAGATACTCTGAGAATATATAAGAGGGATAATGTCAGTTATGTGGTTGGAGTGGATAAGAAGATGAAAAGAGAAGGGTAAGGGTTTTTATTAAAAATAAAAAGATGAAAGTCTTTTATTTAGCACCTTCTTAGTGTTTCTAGAGAGATGGAAGGAAGGGAAAATTCCCTACTAAGTAATAGAAGATATCACATTATTATACTAGGAATGTTTAAATAGTTTGCCTATAACTTTTATAGCCGTAAAATAAAAAATGAGAATTGTTAGGTAGTGTCTATTAACGGTAATTTTAGTCTAATTTCCTAGGTTTTTAATTTTTTTATATTAAAAAATTCCAATAGAATAATTATAATTATTATAAATATAAAAATTTAGAATAAAAATAGAATAAATTAATAAAAAAGAAAAAAAGACAAAAAACTTTCTTAAGAAAAATTATTTAATTTTTAATTTTTTATATAACAAAAAATAATAAAAATGATATTAGTCTAAAAACAGAGAAAGTTCTATTATCTATAAAACTCCTATTATCTATCACTGAATATTAAAGAAAAATATGTTCTCCTAACAGGTTTTATTTTATATTTTAATAATTATCCTGAAAGATGGAAGATAGATGTTATTAATGGCCTTATTTTTTGTTAATTAATTTTATTTAGGATTTATTTTAATTATTCTTTTAATATTAACTTAAACAATAGAAAACAAGATTTATACCTGGAGTGTCTAGTAGTTTAATGTTTTTTGTCAGTTTTACCCACTGCTCACCTTGGTAAGCCCTGCAACAAGACCACTGGTAGCACTCCTTCTACCAGTTAAACTGTTTATAAGTGAGGATTTGCCTACATTGGGATATCCTACTATTCCTACCTTGCCCTCTTGGATACTTTTGTCCAGTATCTGATACTTAAGACATTTTCAAAAAATAAAGATCTTATTAACTCCCTATTTCTGATTAACAATACTATCCTGTTAGGTATATCTACTTCATCCTCAATATTCGAGGATGTTCTTAAAAAAGTATTTATCTTTTTCTGATTTTAACAACTTCTTTTTAATCATATTTTATTTATTTTTATTTTTATCAGAACTTTATTATAAAATTATTTTTTAATGAATATTTAAAAAATTATTATAACTAATTTATCTTAAATTATGTAGTGATCATGGCCATTTAAACCTCTATAGGAGAATCAGACTTATAACCGTTAAGTTAATATACCATGGACCACTATGTAAAACCACCACATTTTTCTATTTTTTTATAAGATTATCACAATTAAAACACTCAGAAAGGGATAACTATGGGTATATACAAGTATATTCAGGAGGCTTGGAAAGTTCCAAAGGAATCTTATGTTAGGGACTTGCTAAGGGAAAGAATGCAAAAATGGAGAAGAGAGCCTGCAGTTGTAAGGATTGAAAGGCCTACAAGAATAGACAGGGCTAGGAACTTGGGATACACTGCAAAACAGGGGATTGTTGTAGTTAGAGTTAGAGTTAGAAGAGGTGGACTGAGGAAACCAAGACCTACAGGTTCCAAAAAACCTGCGACCTTGGGGGTTAAAAAGATTACCATGGGTAAATCTATTCAGAGGATAGCAGAGGAGAGGGCTGCTAGAAGATATCCAAACATGGAGGTACTGAATTCCTACTGGGTTGGAGAAGATGGTAAGTACAAGTGGTACGAGGTAATTCTAGTAGATCCTCACCACCCATCTATAATGAGTGATCCTAGATACAACTGGTTATGTACAGGGAAACATAAAGGTAGAGTATTTAGAGGGCTGACCTCGGCAGGTAAGAAGGGTAGGGGATTAAGAAACAAAGGTAAAGGAGCGGAAAAGGTAAGGCCAAGTATAAAGGCTAACAGAAGAAGAGGGAAATAAAAAATTTTCTTTTTTCTTTTTATAAATTATGGAATATAATTTTTTAAACTACAATAAAATAATAAAAAATTATTATAATTAAAAAATATAAATCTAAGAGGTTAATAAAGGTTAAAAAGGTAAAATCTGCCGTTATCCTCTGTTTCTATTGAACATGAGGGAGAAAGAGGGATATTTTCATTAACTCTACTTTGGGTTTTTTACTTTTTCATTTTTTATATTTTTATTATAAATCCAAAATGTTATGTGCATGACTATATTTATATTATATAAAATCTTATTATTTTTATAACAGCCCTATTTTTACCAAAAGTTAGTTTTTATGATATCTTTACTTATAGTATTTGTTAGATACTACTCTCGGTGAGAAATTATGGGAGATAAGAGTCCTATATTTCAAGAGTTTAAGGAGCATTCCATCTCGGAATTTTTTAGAAAAAATAGGCATATGCTTGGATACAGTGGGAAGTTAAGAAGTATGACCACGATAATCCACGAGTTGGTAACTAATGCCTTAGATGCCTGTGAGGAGGCAGAGATACTACCTGATATCAAGGTGGAGATTAAAAAACTTGGGACAGATCACTACAGAGTTGCTGTAGAGGACAATGGACCTGGTATACCTCCAGAGTTTGTTCCTAAGGTATTTGGTAAGATGCTGGCAGGTTCTAAGATGCACCGTTTTGTCCAATCTCGAGGACAGCAGGGTATTGGAGCTGCAGGGGTACTTCTATTTGCCCAAATAACCACTGGAAAACCTCTGAAAATAACAACTTCTACTGGAGATGGGAAGATCCATGTAATGGAGGTGAAGATGAGTATTGAGAAGAACGAGGGGGATATTCTATCTCATGAGGTGAAAAAGGGACATTGGAGGGGTACAAGGGTAGAGGGGGAGTTCAAAGAGGTTACTTACAACAGAAGGGAGCAGGGGCCCTACGAGTACCTCAGAAGGATAAGTTTATCCACTCCTCATGCAAGGATAACACTTGTAGATCCAGAGGAGACTGTTGTATTTGAGAGAACAGTCGATAAGATCCCTGCACGTCCCGAGGAGATAAAACCTCATCCTTACGGTTTAACTCCCGATGAACTTCTCTACATATCACGAAAGACTAATGCGAAGAAGATCTCTAATATGTTAGTTAAGGAGCTCTCCAGGGTAACTCCACAGAGGGTTAAAGAACTTGAGGATTATATACTTAGAGATAAGATACTGGAGAGATATAGAGGGAGTGCACTTTGGGATCTAATAGTAAAGTGTTATCTCAATGTAGATATTAAGAAATACCTAAAGAAGTTCTCCCAGTATTTGGATAAAAAGGAAATAGAAGAAGTTAAAGAGATAATAAAGGCTCTACCGGAGAGTTTGTCCCAATTAAAACTCTACTATCTAAAATATTTAATAATGGAGTACCTGATAAATAAGTTAAGTGAAGAGAAACTGAAGGAAATTAAGAGGCACTTCAAAAAGAAACCTGAAAACTTCATAGATTTTGCAGAGAGGAACTATCTAAGTGCCTCTACAATGGAGGAGTTGAAGAAAAAACTTAGAGAGATCACTAAAAAACCTAAGGAGTTTGTAGATGCATTGAAAGATAGAGGTATGCTATCTGAGAAGGAGTTGGAGGAACTTAGAAGAGAGATAAAGAAACTCTTAGATAAATCCCCCAAGGAGATGGGTTGGGAGGATGCAGAGTTGATCGTAAGGGCACTTCAGGATATGGAGTTTATGGCACCCTCCTCTACTGGACTGAGACCTATAGGTGCAGAGAATATTGAAAAATCTTTAAAGATGATCCTCAAACCTCAATTTGTAAAGGCAATAACGAGGAGGCCTAAAACCTATAAAGGAGGAATACCCTTTGCAGTTGAGGTAGGTTTAGCCTACGGTGGTGGTGCAGGAAGGGAATCTGATGGTACTAGAAAAATGGAGATAATGAGATTTGCGAATCATGTACCTCTACTCTTTGATGCATCAGGTTGTGGTATAACTAACGCTGTAAAGAGTATAAACTGGAGAAGATACGGTCTTAAAAACGAGGAGGATGTACCTTTAACAGTATTTGTAAATCTTATCTCTACCCATATACCTTACACCTCTGCGGGAAAACAGGCTATTGCCTGCAGTCCTGAAGAGAACGAGGAGATATACAACGAGATTAGACAGTCTCTTATGTTGTGTGCAAGGGAACTTGAGAAGTATCTATCGAAGATAAGGAGAGAGAGGGAAGAAGAGAAAAAAAGGAAGTATATACTTAAGTACGCCACCATATTTGCAGAAGGGTTGGCCAACATAACTAACAGGCCTAAAGAGGAGATAGAGAAAAAGATAATAGAGTTGCTAAGTTGATGGTAGATATAATAAAATACTTAAAAGATTCTTTTTATTTTTTAGTGTTTCAGGATATATTCAGAGAGTAAAACCAGGTTTATATTTATTATTTTAAATAAAAATAATTATTATAAAAATTATAATAATCAATATAATGAAGAAATCGTTTAAAATTAAAAAAACTCCTATCCCATCTTAAATATAAATTTTTTTAAAAGTAAATTAAACAGGATATGTATTCTTCGATCAGTCCTCGACTCTTATCTTCTAGTGTTTATAAAGCATTCTCTCCAGATAGATAGATTATAATAACTGTTTTAATGGCAACTAAGGTTTTATATCAATAACAACTTACTTTTATAATAATTTGGAGAATCTGATTATTGACAGACAATAAGTTAGCGAGATATAAAAATATAAATACCCTTACCTAAAACTCTTTGGGATAAGATGTCTAAAAAGGTAGTAGTAGGAGGCACCTTTGATATTCTTCATAAGGGACATAAAGAGCTTTTAAAATATGCATCTCAACTTGGAGAACTCTACGTAGGTATAACCTCAGATAGGTTTGTAAAAACCTACAAATCCCACAGTGTAAATCCTCTAAGTGTCAGATTGAAAAATTTAAGGGATTTTTTAGACACTCTAAAGGTGCCCTACCATATAGTAGTAATAGAGGATCCCTACGGAGACGCCACAGTTAAGGACTACGACATCATAGTAGTTACCAAGGAGACAGAAAAAAATGCCAGAAAAATAAACGAAATAAGGGTAAAAAATAACTTAAAACCTTTAGAGATAGTGGTTTTTGAGTACGTAGTAGGTGAAAATAATAAACCAATATCTACTACGAGGATAAGAAAGGGAGAGATTGACACAGAAGGAAGGCTTTTAAAAAGGCAATCTGGTGAATAGATGGAGATAATGTTTGTAATAGTTTCCCTGATCTCTATTGGTTATATCTCGAAGTATTTAGGGATACTTAGAGAGGAGGATAGATCTGTACTAAACAACGTAGTAGTATATATTGCCATGCCTTCAACTGTATTTCTGACTATACTAAAAAATGTGTCTCTTGAGGAGTTGCCCTTATTTATAAAATTACCTATTTTAATATTTTTTATCTTTACCTTATGTGGTATCGTTGGCTATATTCTTGGAAGGTATTTGAAATTGGAGAGGAGATCCATAGGTGGGTTAATCTTAGTCTGTGCCTTGGGGAATACTGGGTTTTTAGGTTATCCTGTTATCTATGGGTTCTACGGCGATCCAGGTCTTGTAAGGGCTATATTCTGTGATATGGGAAGTGTTATCGCCAGTCTTTTAATAGGGACATTTGTAGGGATAACCTTTGGAGAGGGTATAAAGGGAGAGGGTAATACTTCTATTTATATAATAAAGAAACTTCTAAGATTTCCCCCCTTTATAGCATGTATTTTAAGTATCCTCTTTATAATTCTCGGTATTGGGGTAGAGGATATCCCAACTTTTTTAGTTGATACCTTAAATTACCTCTCTAAGGCTACTGTACCTCTCATAATGATATCCCTAGGGTTGTCCCTATCTCCAAGTTCTACAAAGTTCGGTATTAAGTATGGGATCCTTGCACTTTTAGTTAGAATGGGTATCGCTCCACTTTTGGCGGCAATTCTCTCCATGATGTTCCTCCTCGAAGGATTGGAGAGGAATGTGTTAATCCTCCAATCTGCAATGCCCTCTGCAATGATGTCCCTTGTCTTTTCTCTCTTATACAGATTGGATATTAAGTTGGTAGCCTCGGCATGTTTTATAACAACGATAATCTCACTAATACTACTACCGATTTTAAAGGGAATATTAACATTGGTGATATAGGGGTGTTGTTCCTGAAGTAATAAATAATCCTTATATATGAGTAATAACTAATAGTTAAAATAATAACGAACATCCAAGAGATGGGATTATGAATAATAAATATATTAGAGTATTATTGTTAATGTCAATACTCCTAATGCCGTTATATGTGTATGGAGAGGGTCTAACGATTGAAAGAGCCTGGTTGGGAGTATTTAAATATAACGGTACCTACTACGATCCTCTAGGGAATACATTTGAGGGAAATAATTCATACCAAGGTCCACACTATTATTATGTTGTTATAAACTATGAGTTAAGTAATGGAGAGATAATAAGACAGATAATAGATATAAACGATGAAAATGGGACTACAAATCCAGCACCCACTGCATTAGTATCTTGGACAGCACCAAATGGAACAAAGTATACAATATTTGAGAGAAATAATGGAAACACCTATAATCTAACCCAACTCCCATATATTGCAGAGATAGAACCAGGTTCCATAGTTGAAATAATAATGAACGACAACTATAACGATAACAACTATGCAGATGGATATTGGAAAATAAATGTATCAGAAAATGGAATAGAGATTATTAGAGCTTGGCAAGAGGGAGGTTACTTCCATAACTTATCCTTTGTCTTTGAAAACTTAAATAGAAGTAACACCTCGAGAGTATTTATGCCATATAAATATCCTAATGAGAATATCTCCTATAATGGGTCAATACTTCCTAATGGCTCCCAGCCTATTATAAACATCATAGCTAGATACTCTTACGGAAACACTAATACAGTGAAAGTCCCCATCCCCATAGGTGCAGTAATAGTATCTATCGTAGTTGTGCTGTTGATGGCGTATAGAAAGGTGTAGAGCAAGATTAAAACATTTATAGTCTATTTCTAAATCTTTTTTTAATTTAGGAAATTTTAATATCTTAGTCTCACCAAAGTAAAAAATAACAAATAATGATCTAAATGGGATGAAACTCTGTGATCCTCTCTTTTCAGATATCTCCACTACAGCCGAGGATAGGATCTCTTAATAGGAAAATTCATCTCCCCAAGTTCTAGGAATGTTCTAAGAGAAGTTAGTAGCCTTTTTATTATTTTTTACTTCCTATGTTATTTTCATAATTACATTTTTTATGTACCTGACTATAAATTTCATCTTATTAATATAAAAACGAATAAAGTAAAATAATAAAATTTTTAAAACCAAAAAAGTAATGATAAAAACATGTACAATAAAGTACTCATAAGATACGGAGAGATAGGGTTAAAATCCAGAGATACCAGGAGAAGATTTGAGAATATTCTTAAAAACAACATTAAGTTAGCTCTTAAGAGGTACAACATAGAGGGCAATATAAAAACAATCCATAGGAGACTACTCTTAGAGGTAGAAGATAACAACTTAGATAGAGTTATCTCCATCTTAAAAAAAGTACCAGGTATTGTATCCTTTAGTCCCTCTGTAGAGTGTAATCTAGATATGAAGGAGATAGAGGAGACTGCCATAGAGGTATTTTTCAGAAAGATTGAAGAGTTGGGGAATGGTACTATAACTTTTAAGGTAAAAACTCAGAGAGTTAAGAAGAACTTTTCCTTAACATCTGTAGAGATAAACAGGCGTATTGGAGAGAGTATATTGAAGAACTTCCAAAGAGTTAAACCAGGTGATATTACTCTAAAAGTGGACCTAAAGAACCCTCAAATAACCCTTGGGATAGAGATCATAGATAAGGCCTATATATTTACAGAGGTATTTAGAGGTGTAGGAGGTCTACCTGTCAACAGTCAGGGGAAAGTTTTAGTACTACTATCTGATGGAATCGACAGTCCAGTGGCTGGTTTCCTTATGATGAAAAGGGGTTGTGGTACTGTACTTCTTCACTTAAAGATCAGTGATGAGGGATTGGAAAAGGTTAAGAGAATATACGAGGTACTTAAAGATTACGATCCAACTTCAAAACTTGTAGTCTTTGATTATAGGGAGATCCTCAAAAGTATAAGGGAACTTCTGGAGGAGATAGGTAAGGAGAAATATACCTGTATAATATGTAAGAGGATTATGTTAAAAATAGCCCAGGAGTATGCAAGGAGGTTTAACTGTGAAGGTATAATAACAGGAGACAGTATAGGACAGGTTGCATCTCAGACTTTAAGAAATATTTACGTAATTAGTGAAGGAGTATCCTATCCTATATTCCGCCCCCTCATTGGGCTAGATAAGGTGGAGATAATGGATATTGCAAAGAGGATTGGAACTTACGATATATCCACAAGTAAAGAGATAAGATGTTTTGCAGTGCCTAGACATCCTATAACTAAGGGAGAGGTTGAGGAGGCTAGGGAGTTGGAGAAGTATATTATGGATAGAATAGAGATTAATAAAATCTTCTCAGATAATAATAAAAATTATAATTAACCAAATAAAAAAGTTTTAAAAACTTACCTTACAAATCTCCAGACTAACCTTTTTATCCTACTCAAAATACTTTCCTTATGTACCTCTTCGATCTTACGTATATCCACATAGGAACCTACAATCTTGAGGGCTAAATTCATATGGGCTACTGCAGAGGGTGATTTTGGAGCGTACTCTATAACACTCATCCTCTTCAATGTAGCATTTCTTATATTCTCATCTTCAGGAATTGTGGAGATAACCTTCTCTTCTATAATCATCTCTATTTCATCAACACCCATCTCTCCAAAATCCCTACCAATTCTATTTAAAACCACCCCTAAGATAGGAGTCCCAGCCATTTCACTACTCTGTTTTATCTTAAGACCATCGGATATAGAGAACAGTTCAGGTGTCAAGACGATAAGGACTTTATCTGCAACTGCTAAATGAACTGCCATGTCCCTGTTTAATCCAGCGGGAGCATCTATAAGCACGTAGTCGTAGTTATCTGCAATATCTGATATTACCTCTGGAAAAAGATCTAAATCTGATCTCTTATATCCCTCAATGGACAAACTTGTAGGAAGTACATAGACACCTGTTTTATGCCTATATATGGCCTCTCTAACGTCATGTTCACCTGCTAGAACTTCATGTAAAGAGGGTTTCTTCTTTTCAAGGTTGAATATTATACCTAAGTTGGCCATGGAGATATCTCCATCTACCAGGAGAACCTTTTTTCCAATCTTCGATAGTGCCACTCCTAAATTAGCAGTTACAGTGGTTTTTCCCACCCCTCCCTTTCCAGAGGCTACTGTAATAATCATCAGGATCACCAAAAATTAAAATGCGTATACTTGTTATCTATTTATCCAGTAATTCTCCATCATCAATAACTGTCAAAATGCTTTCCAAAGGATAATAAAAGATGCAAAAGGATTAATCTCTTTATTATTTCCTCTCTTTAATGTACTCATAAATGCTGGGAACAGTATAAAATTCTACTGACTATCCTTTTTATAAATCTTATATTATATTATCTTTTTTATTATTATAAAATAGGGAAAAATATTCTAGTTATGTAGGGATTGGAGTTAAGAAATGTCAACTAAAAAGTTAAAAACTTCCCTTTTATCTTCTAATCAGAAACATTCTCAAAAAAGAGGATATTTAAATATAAAATTATCTGGAAACTTCAACAGTTCCCACTCTAAAGAGAGCCCTTACAGGAACCCCTCCTATCTCCTCGATACCACTTTTATCTATCACCACTATAGCACCTTTAGGATCTCCTATACTCTTTACATAGTTTATAGTTTCCTTAATGGTGTTTCCAGAAGTTATTACATCGTCTACTACAACTATACCTTTACCTTTCATACTCTGGTAGTTATGCCCTATAAAACCTGTAGTCTTATCCCTTCCATGAAGGTGCTTTTTAGGGACGTATATGGAGAAATTCTTGTTTAACTCCTCGGAGATCAGGATACCTAAAGGTATTCCTCCTGTAGATATACCAAGCACTACGTCGAAGTCCATATCACTTAACATATCGCACATTATAGAGGTAATACATCTCAACCTCTTTGGGGAGATCTTAATATCGTCCCAGTTGACGAAGATATCTGTTTTTTTCTCCGCCTCCTTCTTTATCTCCTCAGACTCCTTTAAAAGTTTCTCTCCATTTAGTACTAAGTAGAGGGCAGTATCTACAGATATGTTCAACTCCTCTGCAATATCTACAGTTGTAAGACCAGCGTCTCTAAGTTCAAGTACCTTCTTTATTAAACTCTTCTTCATAGTATACACCTTTTCATAGCGTACTAATGTTATTATTGATTAGAGTAATTTTTAAAACTGTTATTTCTTGAAATATCCTAAATTAGGTGGTTGGATAGAAATCTTAATTATTCTCCAGTAAATTTTTCTTATATCTTATTCACCACAACCTCTAGGGCCTTCATAAAGGCATCTTTTTCAGGTATTACAACTGCAACTGGTACCCTTACAACCTTTTCAATACTAGAACTTACTATAGGTGCACATATTATTGCCTTAACTCCTTCTCTCTCTGCCTGGATAGCAGCAACTATACAGTCCTCCAGGGAATTTGCAGGATACTCCTTCAGTAGATACTCCTTACCCTGGACTTTAAACACCTTAGTTTTTATATTATTTAGAGAGGGCCTTGCTGCAATAACTGCTATCTTATCAATCTCCTCATCTTTCATTTCAAATCTCTTCACCGTATCTATTATTTTTTTAAGGGTAGATACTCTAAAATCTCCCCCCTGAACTATCTTATATAGGGTACTGTATGGAATATCTGATATCTCCGAGAACTCCTTCAGAGAAATGTTAAGTTCCAGTAGTATTCTTTTAAATTCCTCGGGAAATCTATTGGAATCTATACTTAACAGGAGTCTTTCGTAGGCTCTCATGCTCTCTCCCTTAACTCCCTCTCAAACTCCTCTGAGGCGTTAACCATAACCTTCAACTTTTTATATGCTATATCTACAGGTAGAAGTCTCATACCACAGTCTGGATCCACCATCATATACTCATTTAACCTCTTCAATATCTCTTCATTACTCTGGACACCTGAAAATAAAGGATTATTCTTCAAGATCTCTAGAGCCTCATTTAGTAGGTTCTTAACATCCTCTATAGACTCTACAGATTTTACTTTAGTGTTTATACACCCAAAACCTATTTTCTTATTAATCTCCTCCAATATATCTAAGTTTTTTCTATTGGATGCGAACTCATGATCTAAAATATCTACGTTGAAGGTATTTAACTCTTGAAATATACTTGAGACGTCTCCACATACATGTAGAGCCACAGGTACTTTGATATTTTCACATATCCTTTTAATCGCCCTCTTTGCAGTATCTAAATCGTAGAGGCCTGTAGATAGAATAGGTTCATCTATCTGTATCATAGATACATAATCCTGGATAGACTCCACCTCTCTCTTAAGTGCATTTGCTAGATCGTATATCAAAGTTTCATCCCTGTTGTCAGTGTAATAGTCTTCTACCCTTACAGATCCTGCAATAGTACAAGGGCCTGTTATTATCCCCTTGATTCCCTTATCTTTGGAGTATTTGCTTATAATCTTCTTAACGAACTTTATATCATTTAAGGTAATAGGTTCAACAAATTCAACCTTTCCCACAACTCTCTTACCATCAAAACCGTAGAGATTATTTACAAATATCTCTACCATATCTCCCCTTACTTGTCCATCACTTACTATATCAATACCTGCATCTAACTGATCCCTAACTGCCCTCTCAATGGCATATTTGTACCTGTCATAGATACCAAAGATATCCAATACCCTCTCCCATAGACTTTCAGGCTCCTTTATGACCACTGGATAACTACCAACTACAGTTTTTATCATAATAACCACTAAAGATACGTCCCTTTTACTCCATTATAGGTTCCTGTCAATGAGAATGACTTTTATACTTGGTTATTTAATATTATTACGACGACTATATTTTTTTATTGGAAACTCTCTAGTTTATAGGTTCCGATGGTTTTTTTACCTAATAGTTCTTATAAATTATTGAAGTTAAAAATAATCCCTAATAATTTTCTCAGAAGCCTTTAAAGACATCCCAGGAAAAAGTAATAAGGTAGATAATGAGTTTTTTACTTCATCTATTTTATTTTTTAATTAAAATTATTATAATATTTATTATAATGTTAATCAATTTCAACGTAAACATCTTTATTCTTCTTCATAGCATCTAAAAGTTCCTTACCTATTTTACTATTCTTGTTTATCCTCACCACCCCATCAGATCCCACTGTTGCATGACATAGAAACTCACCATCTACGTAGATCTTAATATTGCTCCCTACCATATCCTCCCCAACATCTACTATAACATGCCTCTCAGTTTCAACCAACTTCGTAGTCTCATAATCATTTATATACTCGTAAGTTATAAACCCTCCCTTTTTATCCTCCTTCTTCTCAACGTTTATTCTAAGTCCTAAGTTATCCTCTAACTTTGCTATTTCTTTTCCTCCCTTCCCTATAACTGCAGGTACATACTTCTCAGGTACTATGAGATCTATAGTGTGATCGTCCTTTACATTAACTTCCATACTCTTTTTAATTTTTCTAGGTAGATAAGCACCTAAAACCTTCTTTATCTCATCCTCTGCATACTTATATACTGGAGGCTTAGTATTCTCCTCCTCAATCGGCATAACTATAACTTCCTCTCCATAGGTATATATCTCGTACTCTGTTTTTCCAGTCTCGAAGTCCTTTACCTCTATAACTGGTCTGGCTAAATCTGCCTCCTTCATACCATGAGGTACCTTAACAGTAAATTTGATCTCGTATACCTTCTTGATCTTACCATCCTCTAAGAATATAACGGTATCCACTATCTGAGGTATAATACCGAGATCTACCCTACCTATGAGACGTTGAATGGCATCTATAGGTTTTGAGGCGTGAACTACCCCTACCATTCCTACTCCTGCCATCCTCATATCTGCAAATATCTCGAAATCCCTAGTCTTCCTAACCTCGTCGTATATGGTATAATCTGGTCTTACCAGTAGTAAGACATCACAGGTGTTCTCCATACTACCTTCAAGAGGAGCGTACTGGGTAATTAACTCATCCACCTGGAGATCCCTTGGGTTCTCCATAGTCTTTACTATCATGTTGTTATTACAGTAGAACTTTGCCAGTGCAGAGACGAATGTAGATTTTCCACTTCCTGGGCTCCCAGAGACAAATATTCCTCTAGATTTATCCTTCAACCTCTCCAACAGTTTATCTGATAGTTTGTAATCCTCAAGGGATACCTTGGCGATAGGTCTCACAGCAGTGATCTCAAGGGCCTCTGAGAAGGGAGGTCTTGCTATTGATATCCTTATATTACCTAACTGTATTACTGTGGCACCTCTCTTCTGTATCTCGATTAACCCGTTGTTCTGCTCCGTGTATTTTAATATATTATCTATAAGACGTTCCATATCCTCCTTGGACAGTTTCTCATCAGATACTGGGACTAATTTTACATTACCTGGTTTACCCCTCTTTGCATAAGGTATACAGTTTTCCTTTAGGTGTATGGACATGGTGTTTTCATCGAAGTACTTAAGTATCTCCAACTCTACCATCTCCTCCTCGATCTCTAAATAGTAAGCCTCTATACCTTGGGCTCTGGCAAGGCTGTACTGTATCCTATCACTGGTGAGTAGAACAGAGTTTGTTTCCTTTGCAACCTTTCTGATCATGGCGTCTATCTCTCCAGTCTTGGCAAGTTGTATTGCATCTATAGAGGGCCTCTCACCGTAGTACTCTATTTCTATGTTGTGATCCTTGGAGATCTCTACAAGTCTAGTAAGTTCCTCTATACCTAGAAATCCTATTTCTCGACCTTTGTTTGCCTGGGCTTCTAACTCTGCTACTACAGGTTCTGGAATTATAATCTTACAGTCTTTTATTACTCCATTTTTTATAAGTTCAGATATCCTTCCATCTATTATTACACAGGTATCAACAGTGATGTTTTTTCCCTGTAAATTTATCTTTTCCTCTTTTTCCATAGTTATATCACCTGAAAATTTAAATTATTTAAAATATCTTTTAAATTATTTTTAATTTCTTTTTATAAAAAAGTTTTAGATAAAAAAGATGAAGTCTACTATAGTAATAATTGTTTATATTTATACTTTATTCTTTTCAGAATTTTCATAAATAAAAAAAAGAAAAAAAATATTAGAATTATGCTGCCTCTTCCTCAGGATAGGCAGGTAATTTGTGTTCTGTTAAATCGAGACCTATCTCTTCCTCCTCCTCAGATACTCTAAGACCTCCAGTTACAACTCCAACTACCTTGGCAATTATATATCCTAAGGCTACACCATACACTATACAGAAGATAGATGCTACTATTTGACTGACTATATTAACATCCCCAGTACCTCCCAGGGCTGTCATTCCAAAGATACCTGCCAATATTGCACCGATAACTCCTGCAGTTCCATGGACTGGTACTACACCACATACATCATCTAACTTCATATTCTCCAAGAGTCTATATACAAGGGGCACCTGGGCACCTGCAATAAGACCTATAATTAATCCTCCAATTGGACTGACTATATCTGTTCCAGCACAGATTGCTACTAAACCAGCAACTAAACCGTTGGCAGTAAACAGTACATCCTTCTTTGATGCTATAAGTGCACCAATACCTCCCCCTGCCATGGCCAAAGTGGTAGTGGCACATACCAATCCACTTATATCCTGCAAGGCTAAGGCACTACCTACGTTGAATCCATACCATCCAATTGCCAGGGCAAAGGCTCCAAAAACTGCCATAGGTATGTTGTGTCCCAAGATAGGAACAGGTTTTCCATCTTTAAACCTACCCTTTCTTGGTCCCAACGCTGCAATAGCTCCTAAGGCTAAGAACCCTCCTAAACCGTGAACTATTAAACTTCCAGCATAATCATGCCATCCTACTATACTTGCGCCCCATGGACCTAGATATACGAAGAAGGGATACAAAAAGGCAGTAATTAATATAGATATTAACACATAGGCACTGAATCTTATTCTCTCGGCAACACCCCCTGAAACTATAGTAGCTGCAGTTGCTGCAAACACTAAGCCAAAGAACCAGTTTGCCAACTCAAGACCGTTATTCTCTAAAAATGGAGCCGCACTAAATATCTTTCCCCACCAGGCTATAAAATCACCTGGATTTAAAGAGGTACATAGTATATAACCTATAAACAACCATGAAACACATCCAACTAACCAATCAACCATGTTCTTCATCATAACGTTATTTACGTTTTTACTCCTAACCTGCCCTCCTTCCAGCATCGCAAATCCTAACTGCATTAAAAATACCAACACTCCCATAACAACGAGGAAGAATATATCTCCTGCTGTCATTAATTGAGTAAGCGCCTCTGTAATGTTCATCTCAGCCATATAATCACCCCATCTAATTTATTACAGTGCCTCTCCATCTCTCTCTCCAGTTCTAACTCTTACAACAGACTCCACAGGTATTACGAATATCTTACCATCTCCATGTTTCCCAGTTTTTGCATTTTCACAGATTGTCTTAATAACATCTTCAACATCGGAATCTTTAACAACAAGTTCAAGTTTTACCTTTGGTAGCAGATCTACGGTGTACTCTCTTCCCCTATACCTCTCAGTCATACCCCCTTGTAATCCCCTTCCTCTTACGTCACTTACTGTTAAACCAACATATCCCTTCTCTGCTAAGGCATTTTTAACGATCTCCAATCGCTCTGGTCTTATTACGGCTTCTATTTTCTTCATATTATCACCTAAAAAGAGGAATAGGAATTCCTATTCCTAATTCTTATTTTATTATATATATACTTTTCCTTAATCTGTTAATCTAAATAAAAGGATTTAAATTAAAAAAGTGTTATCAAGTAAGGAGTTGTACCTTGAACAGCTATCAAGGTTTCAATAGCAACTATTATAAAATAAAAATAACCTTAGTTCCCATCAAAGTAATGATTTGAATAATTAAATAATAAAAAAGACTAGAAAAAACCTTAGTTCCTACCAAGTGTGATTAAAAGAACGATGAAAATGATAATTGTTGTAATAAAAATCATGATTAAAATAATCAGTATAAAATCTATATAAAAAATCATTAAATATCCTAAGATCTTTCTGAACACATAGGTAAGATAAGGGACCATATTCTGGTATCCACTAATTAGAAGGTATTCAGAGGATCGTTCTCCTTTAATATTATTTTTAAAATTTTTTGTATCTAGGATAATAGAAGTTTTTTATTTTTAATTTCTTCTAATTTTTTTAATTATTATAATTTTATTGATCATTATTATTTTTAAACTATTTTTTTGATGAGAACTAGGATAATGATCATTATTATGATAAAATAATAAAAGTTTTAAGAGAAATAAAAAATGAATAAAATTCTGATAGAGGCAGAAAAATAAAATAACCTTTTTTGGACACTGAAGAAACAGAGGTAGGATTACTTTTTAATTTTTTTTAGTTTTTATCCTTATTTTTATTTTATTAATATTTTTTATATTATCACTGGTGGGAACTAGGGTTATAATCCTTTAATAAAAATTAATAATAGCGACCTGTTAGAAAGGATATACTCCACTTCTCCATAGTGTCTTAGAGCGTCCCAGAAAGATTATCTTTATTTTAATTTTAATGCCCTCACTTATACTTTTATTTTTATAATTATTGTTATTCTTATTAGAATTTTTTTGATGGGAATTAGGGTTAAAAATAATCAAAATTAGATTAAAAATAGAAATATCTTAAAATTATTAATTAAAAGAATTAATTATGATAATAAAGTAAAAAATTTTCATTATCTTTTGGATATCCAAGAGTACTATGGATTCCTGTATACTCTTTTTTATTTTTTATTCTTTTTTTAATTTTCTTATTAAAAAAATAATAAATAGTTATTTTATCCTGACTCTATTAACCTTCTTGGACTGCCAGGAGTATCTCCTTATCCTCTTGCTAGCCCCAAAACCACAGGCTGCACAGACCTTCTTTCTAACATGGTAGGCTCTTCTACCACATCTTCTACATCTTATATGTTTAGATCCCTTGTTGTGTTTTCCCATTGAGGGAGTACCTTTACTCATAACACTTCACCTTATCCTCTATTTAGAGGGATACAAACTGTATGTTGTCTCCCCTAATTACGATCATTTGGAACTCTTTATCGTCCTTGTCAAACTTGGCATTTTCAAGGGCTATGTTTATATGTAGATCGTATGCCTTCAATATACCCTTTACTACGGTACCATCTTTTAAATAAACAGTTACATTTGTATTTATAGCCTTCCCTAGGATATCTAAGGGCCTCTGAGTATTTATCATCCTATCACCTTTTAAATTATTTGATATTTATTAACTTCCCTTAACTTTAAGTTCGTGGTATATATATGTCCATTTAAGTTTCCTTGGATCTCTTCCTAGTTTGTAGTTTTTCTCACACTTTGAGGAACAGAAGAGTAGTACAGAACCATCTTTTTTTACATATCTCTTTCCAGTACCAGGTTCTATTTTTCCTCCACAAAAACTACACCTTTTCCACTCCATAAAACTTCACCTATCTCCTTTTACCTAATGGTTTAGCCTCTCTCTCAGTTTCCCTGAGCATTATAATATCTCCAACTTTTACAGGCCCCTTAACATTCCTCGTTAGAATACGACCTGTATCCCTCCCCCCTAATATCTTACACCTTACCTGGATTATCTCCCCAGTAACCCCTGTCCTTCCAATTACCTGGATTACTTCTGCCGCTGTGGCTTCTTTATAGACCATTTCATCCTCAGACATGTTACCACCTTAGATATTACCTTACTCTTTTAACGCCTTTATCTTCTCCACCAACTCCTTTAACTCCTCAGGATCGTCTTCTTCAATAATTGCAACTGAGGATGCTGCTACCTCTATCCCTGCAGCTTTACCTAAATTCTCCTTTGTAGATACGTAGGTGTACGGAATATTTTTCTCCTCACAGAGGTATGGAATATGTGCTACTATCTCCTCTGGTTGAACGTCTTTAGCCAAAACTACTAATTTGGCGATACCCCTTTCAACAGCCTTTGTAACTTCATTTGCCCCTTTTCTGATCTTTTTAGCTTTAGATATTAATTCGAGAGTTTTTTCCTCTATCTCTTGAGGCACATCAAATTTTACATATATAGCCATATATCTCCCTCCTTATCCTTTTAAAAATAATATATACGTTTTTCATCCATTTTGGCCCACTCATATCATCATGGTATAAAAAGAGTGGTTATATCCCTATTCTTTGAAGTTATATTTATAGATTATGGTTAAAAATAATTCATATTAACAATAGGCATCTATAAAATTTTGTGTTATTACCGCTTAAAAAATAAAAGATTAATAAAAAATAATTATAATCATTATAATAAATATAAGAAGTTATTCTCCAATACTATCACTATCAACATTTATTATTTATCATTGAAATTTTCTAATAGTTTTTAAAAGTGTGAGAAATTCAAAAGAACTAATTTTTACTAACTACTTAACACATTTTCTGGGAAAACAGGGTTTAAATAACTTTGTTAATAATCCCTGTCAAAAAAATTCTAATAAAATGGGGTTATTATAATTATAAGATTAATAAATATAAAAGAGAGCCCTAGTTCCCATCAAAAGTAATAATATAAAAAATAATAATAAAATAAGAAATAAGAATAAAAACTAAAAGTATAAGAAGAATGTATTAAAATTAAAATAAAAGATAATCTTTCTGGGACGCTCTAAGATACTATGGAAGTGGAGCAGATCCTTTTTTAATAGATTACTATTATTAATTTTATTATTTTTTAATATTTTTATTATTTAAATCATTACTTTGATGGGAATTAAGGTTTATTTTATTATTATTCCTCTTAAGATTTTTATTATTTTTTATTATAATATTTTTATTTTTATTATTCTTCTAATCACAGTCTTGATGGGAATTGGGGTTAATAAAATTAATTAAAAATCTTATATTAATTCGGATAATAATAAGATATAAAAAAATAATAAAAAATTGTTAAAAAATAAAAAACTTCTATATGTCCTTACAATATAAAAATTATATATAAACAGGGATAGTTCTCCCTGTCTCTGAACATTGGAGGGGTGATCCCCTAAATAGAATTTTATATTTTATAGTAGGATTTTCTGTCTTATTCTCCTACCATTTTGTTTTATTGTTTTTTAATTTTTTATTATAATTACTTTAATTTTTAATTAACTACTTTGATAGGAATGGGGTTTAATGGAAATAAATTAATATTTTATTATAATATTACTTATTACTCCTGGCTGATAAGATACCAATTACTATAATCATTGTATTGTTCTACCCAATATTCCAGGTGACAAGTTGATTCTAAAGAATTGCAGAATAGTGACCAACAACCAAATTGTAGAGGGAGATATACTAATTGAAGATGGAGTTATAAAAGAAATTAAAAAAGATATTAAAAATGGAGATACAAAGGTGGATCTGAAAAATAAGATAGTTATTGGAGGAATTATAGATGCCCATGTCCATTTTAGATATAACAACGTTAAAAAGGAAGGGTTTATATCAGGTAGTGAGGCCGCTATAAATGGAGGGATAACCTACGTTATAGATATGCCAAACGACAACCCTCCAATTACCACAAAGGAAAGGTTCTACAAGAAATATAGGGAGGGGAAGGAGAAGAGTAAAGTGAATATAGAGTTTAACTACGGTGTAACAGAAAATAACTACTTAGATAAGATAGAGGAGGCAAAATCCTATAAGATATTTATGGTTGAATCTGTTGGAGATCTCTTTATAAGTGATTATAGTAAGTTAAGGGACATTCTCAATCAGGATAAGATATTTACAATCCATGCTGAACATAAGGATGTGATAGAGGAGAATAAAAAAAGATATCCCTTAAACTCCTGGATAGATCACTGTAGGATAAGAGATAAGAGGAGCGAGGTGGAGGGAATAAAGGAGATCTTAAGATGTTTAGAGGAAATAGAGAAGTTAGGGAATAAAAAACCCCATATCCACTTCTGCCATATCTCTACAAAGGAGGGGTTGGATCTGATAAAGAAGGCGAAGGAGAGATTTAAAAATGTTAAAATCACCTTGGAGGTTACTCCCCACCACCTATATCTAAATATGGACATGGCCGAGGAATTGAAGGGATTAGGTAAATTCAACCCTCCTTTGAGAACCAAGGAGGACAACAGGGCACTTATGAGGGGATTAATAGAGGGAAGTGTGGATATTGTAGCAACGGATCATGCTCCCCATACCTACGAGGAGAAGAGTAGGGATGTAAGGGAATGTCCATCAGGTATTCCAGGTGTTGAAACCTTTCTCCCGTTGATGTTGAACCTTGTAAATAAAGGGATGATATCTCTATTTCGTCTTGTAGATCTCATCTCCAACAAACCTGGAAGGATATTCCATATAGACAACAGATTAAAGGAGGGAAAAACTGCAAACTTAACTGTTATAGATCTAAAGAGGGAGATTACAATAAAGGGAGAGAGGTTTAAATCTAAGTCTAAATTTACACCTTTTGAGGGCTGGAGAGTTAAAGGAGTACCTATCTATACATTGGTTAACGGTACTCTCTATGAGACGTCTTTGGTGGATTTGTGACTAAATGATGAAATATTCAAATAAAATAAGGAAAAAGTAAATCTCGCTGTATCCTTTACAATACTTCAGGTACTAGAAAAACAGAAGATTGAGATATTATTTTTTATTAAATCTTTAAAATTAATAATAAAAATAACTAAGTTAATTGTAAAAATAAAAATGATACAAATAATAAAAATAAAAAAGAAATTAAAACTATTCTCACCAATCTCTACATTATTTGGGAATAAAGACATCCAAGAGTTATAGTTAGGAGAGAATGGAAATTTTTCCTTTCCCCTTTAATTTTTAGTAGTTAGAGAAGGATATTATCCAAATTTATACACTTAAAAAATTTATATTTAGAGTAGTAGAAAAAGTATTATTCTTAAAACCTTTTAAAACAATTCGTTATTTATTATTTTCTTTATTTATTTTATCATGATCTTATTAGTTAACTTTTTCTTTACCGACCCTATTATTTCACAAACCATACAATATCCCTAACCTTTCGGCATATCTATATACCTGTTCCATCTCCTCAAAGGTTGGAGTTCTTCCTATATCAGGCCATCTCTCTGGATATTTGGAGACTAAATACTCGGGCCTATACTGTCCCATTATATTTACCAAGGCCTTTGGACAATTCCTTGCTATCCATCTAAGTACAGGTTTTGAACAACACTCTATATGGTTTGGAAGTACAAGATGCCTAATTATCATATCTCCTGAGTTATAGGCTATCTTTATATTTCGGGTGATTACCTCCCAGTAGTTTTCCACTATACTTAACCTTTCAGCACATCTGTTGTTGCCGTATTTGAAATCTGGTAACCAGATATCTATTACCTCCCTAAGTAAAGTCATGGTTTCAATACTACAGTACATATTACTGTTCCAAAGTTGAGGCACATTTATATCTAAGTACTTGAAACTCTCAAGGATCGTGTATGTACTTGGAATAGGATCTCCTCCCACATGGTTTATATTCTTCACCCCCTCTACCCTTAACTCTTTCTGTATCAGTGCCAACTCTTTTCCACCTAATCTCACTCCACCTTTTGGATACTCCTGGCTTATATCGTAATTCTGACAAAATACACAGTGAAAGTTGCATCCTCCATAGAATATGGTACCACTGGGAACTAATGGAGGTTCCTCTCCAAGGTGGTGAAACCAACTGTGGACGTAGGTGTAATCTACCTTACAGTCTCCCTCTGCATTTCTTCTATCTACTCTACACCTCCTTTCACAGAAGTGGCAACTTTTAAATATATTTTTCGCAATTTCAACTTTAACATCTAGGAAGTTGAACTTTGGAGTGGGAATATCATCGATCTAAATCCTCTCACTTTTGATACCCTCGAATATTTTGTCGAAATCTTTGGAGAGTTCCCTGTGGAGATCCCAGAGGTTTTTGATATCTAACTTAGTAGGATCCTCGCTCTCTATCTTTTTACATATTAGGAACTTTGCAGGTGCCCAGTTGTTCATTACCTTATAGTACCAACTTAACCTCTCTCTGATTATGCTATTTTTCCAGATATTTCTCTTATTCCGGATCATTCCTTTCACTTTTTGTTTTTATTATGAGGGTATTTTTGAAGGAGATGCTCTAGATGGAAAGATTTTCTTACACATTTTTTCACAATAATTTTATTAGGGAAGAGAAGCTGATGTAGAGATTAGATCTTTTGGAGGGAATTTTAAAGAATAAGTTTTTATTTATATCTCACATGGAGGGATATGGATAATATTAAAAGTCATTAAAAGCTTATAATATAATACTTATCAATATTTTTTTACTAAATCTTAAATTCTAAAGTTATTTTTTAATTATTATTACAAATAAAAATTAGTTTAAACCTATAAATTATTAAAATAAATTATTAATTATTAAATAATATTATTGGCAACAATATATTCTAACTACAAATATTCAAAATAATATTGTGATACTATGAAAAAAGCATTAATAACTGGAATAACTGGACAGGATGGTTACTATTTAACAAAACTACTTTTGAAGAAAGGATACGAAGTTCATGGTATTGTAAGAAGAAACAGTCAGAATTCCATAGGTAATTTAAGATATCTATCTGAGGAGGAGAGGGAGCAGATAACTCTCCATTGGGGAGATATTACAGATAACCTATTTATAGACAATGTCATGAAAACAGTGCAACCTGATGAGGTTTACCATCTAGCTGCACAGAGTTTTGTTGGATTTTCCTTTGAGAATCCTAAGTTTACATATGATGTTAACATAGGGGGAACTTTGAACATGGTAAATGCTGTAAAGGAGTACTCACCATCTTCAAGATTTTACTTTGCTGCTACCTCTGAACTCTACGGGAAGGTTCAAGAGGTTCCTCAGAGGGAAACTACTCCCTTTTATCCAAGGAGTCCATACGGTGTCTCCAAGTTGGCAGGGTTTTGGACAGTGAAAAACTACAGGGAGAGTTACGATCTATTTATGAGTAACGGGATACTCTTTAATCATGAGTCTCCTATGAGAGGTCCTGAATTTGTGACTAGGAAGATAACCCTTGCAGTTGCAAGGATATACTACAATTTACAGGATTGTTTAGAACTGGGGAATTTGAATGCTAAAAGGGACTGGGGATTTGCAGGAGATTACGTCTACGGTATGTGGAAGATGTTGCAACACAGTAAACCAGACGACTTCGTTCTTGCAACAAATGAAACTCACACTGTTAGGGAATTTGCGGAAGAGGCTTTTAAAGTAGTTGGAATAGATATTGAATGGGAAGGAGAAGGGGTAAATGAAATAGGTAGAGATGCCAACAGTGGTAAGATATTGGTAAAGGTGAATCCCAAGTACTTTAGGCCTTGTGAAGTAGATCTACTTATAGGAGATTACTCAAAGGCTAAAAGGGAATTAGGTTGGGAACCGAAAACTAAATTTAAAGATTTAGTTAAAATGATGGTTGAGGCAGATCTGGAGAGGGTGGCTAATGGATTAAAAGGGTGATACTATATCTAAGAGAATCCTGGCACTGATCCCGGCATACAACGAGGAGGGATCTATCAAAATTGTAATAAAAAATATTAGGAATATTGTCGATGGTATATTGGTTGTAGATGATGGAAGTAGTGATAACACTGCCAAGTATGCCAGGGAATGTGGGGTCGAAGTAATAAGATTCCATAAAAATAGAGGTAAAGGTGCCGCTATACGGGAGGGGTATAAATACTTTTTATCTTCTAATTATGATGTGTGTATTATATACGATGCAGATGGACAGTATAGAAAGGAAGATATACTACCTGTTTGCAAACCTATTATAGAGGATGAGGCCGATATTGTAGTAGGATCGAGGTTTCTTGGGAAGTATAAAGAGGGTGCCAATATAAACTACAGGATAAGGATACTCTGTAATCACATGTCTACCTTCGTTACTAGGATCATGTCAGGACTTCCAACTACAGATGCCCAGAGTGGATTAGTTGCCATTAACAGGTACGCTGCAGAGGTATTGGATCTGGAAGCCGATAGGTGGGGCATTCACCAGGAGATTATTATAAGGGCTGGAAAGAAGGGATTGAGGTATAAGGAGGTGCCTATAGTTTTTGAGAAGAGATTACATGGAGTGTCTCGATTGAAGGTATTGAAGTATCCTTTTGTGGCATTCCCTGTGATGTTGAAGGCGTGGCTTAGGAAGTGATGTGATTACTATGAAGATACTATATATATGTGGGAGGGAACCTTCTTACGTAAGGAACTCGGTAATACTGAAAGGTTTAAAACTTCAGAAAGATGTGGAGTTATTGGAATATACGAGCAATGCTGAGAACTATTTCAAAAGATATATATCAGTATTTAAAAAGTATTTATTAAGATATAGTAGTGATTGTGACATCGTATATGTTGGATTTCTCGGACAACCTATTGTTCCTATAGTGAAGATCTTGTCTAAAAAACCTATAATTTTTGATGCACTTATTTCAGTATATGATACGTTGTGTTACGATAGGAAAATATTTAGGTCGAATTCCATTATGGGAAAGTTATTGTATCATTTAGATAAAGCTTCATGTGATTTAGCAGATATTGTCTTGTTGGATACGAATACCCATATAACTTATTTTGTAGATACTTTTAAACTAGATAAAAATAAGTTTAAAAGGATATTTATTGGCGCTGATGACAATATATTTTATCCACGAGATATTAATAAGGATAATGATAAATTTAAAGTTTTTTATTATGGAACATATTTACCTCTACACGGTATAGAATATATTGTGAAATCAGCGAAAATTTTAGAGAACTATGAAGATATTATATTTAAAATAGTAGGAAAAGGTTTTGTATATAAAAAAATTATTAACTTAGTTAAAAAATTAAATATTAAGAATATAGAATTTGTAGAGTGGGTACCTTATGAGGAATTACCTTTAGAAATTGCTCAGGCAGATATTTGCTTAGGTGGACACTTTTCAGACATTGACAAAGGGAAAAGAGTAATAGCAGGAAAAACTTTCCAATTCTTAGCAATGAAAAAACCTGTTATCGTTGGAAACAATCCAGCAAATAGGGAATTACTCACAGATAGAAAAAGTGCCCTATTTGTTGAACATGCCAATCCAGAAGACTTGGCAGAGAAGATCTTAGAGTTAAAAGAAAATGAGAAATTAAGGGAAAAAATCGCTGAAGGAGGATATAAAGTATTTAAAGAAAGATGCACCCCAAAGGTTATTGGAAAAGAACTTTTAAATATAATGAAAAAGGTTATTTAAGTGATACTGTTATGAAAGTAGGAATTATATCTGATAGGTTAAATAGAACATTGGCCGGAGTAGGGAGATATATCTATAATTTAATCAGGGAGTTATCTAAAATCTCTAAAGATGATTTATTTTTAATTAATTATATTGAAAACAATACTTTTAATCTAAATAAAATAATTATAAATAATCCTTTTAATTTTTTACCAAAAAAGTATGCTTATTACTCTTGGCATATTTATTTAAACTATTATTTAAAAAGTAAAAAGTTAGATTTAGATATTATACACAGTCCTGAAAATATAACTTTATTTATTAAGTTAAGAGAAAATCAAAAGAAAGTTATTACAGTTCATGATATTATGCCTTATATTTTTAATCAATATCACCACCTTTTACTTCGCTGTTCCTACAAATTTTTTCTACTAAAAACCCTTAGAACAGCAGATAAAATAATATCAGTGTCATACAATACAAAGAAAGATATTATAAAATACTTTAAAATACCTGAGGATAAAATAAAAGTTATTTACCATGGAATTGACAGAAACTACAAACCTCTCCCTGAAGAGGAGATAGAAAGTATAAAAAAGAAATACAATATAAACTATCCCTTTATTCTATACACTGGTGGTTTAGCACCAAACAAAAATGTCGAAAGATTGATTTATGCCTTTTATAAATTAAAGAAAAAATTACCTGAATATAAATTAATAATTACCGGTATAAAAAGATATAAATACAAATCAATATTTGAAACCATAGACAAATTAAACCTCCAGAAAGATATTATATTCACAGGATACGTTCCAGAGGAGGACCTCCCCGCCCTATACAACGCTGCAGATCTCTTCGTTTATCCCTCTATATATGAAGGCTTCGGACTTCCACCCTTAGAGGCTATGGCCTGTGGAACACCTGTGATAACATCTAATACTTCATCTCTACCAGAGGTAGTAGGAGATGCTGGGATAATGGTTGATCCCTACGATGTTGATGGGTTGAGTAAAGCGATGTATGAGGTTTTAACTAACGATGGGTTAAGGGAAGAACTGAGAAAGAAGGGTTTAGAGAGGGCTAAGTTATTCAGTTGGAAGGAGTGTGCTGAAGAACATTTAAAGGTTTATGAAGAAGTTTATAATATGAAGTGAGGGGAGAAAGTGAAAATTGGGATAATATCAGAACCATTAAATCAATCTTTAACAGGAGTAGGAAATTATACTTATAATTTAATTAAAGAATTAATAAAAATAAACTCTATCAAAGAAACTACCATTTATTTAATTAATTATAATAAAATAAAAATATTTAATAACTTAGATAATGTTATAATTAATAATCCATTTAAAAATTATCCTGTTAAAACTTATAGTTGGTATATTTATTTATTTATGAAATTTAAAGTACTTCCTTCTTCAGAACTGTCTTCTTTAGAGATTATACATAATCCTAGCCAGGCGCCAACCTATTTTAAAATTAAACAACAATATGTATATACTATCCATGATTTAACACCTATACTATTCCCTAATGAACATAAAAATGGAAAATATTTAATTTACAAACTCCTCCTACCAAAAACCCTCAGAACAGCAGATAAAATAATAGCAGACTCATATAATACAAAAAAGGATATTATAAAATATTTTAAAATACCTGAAGATAAAATAAAAGTTATACACCTTGGAGTTGATGAAAAATATAAACCCCTATCTGAGGAGGAGATTAACAGTATAAAAAAGAAATACAGTATAAACTATCCTTTTATTCTATACGTTGGGACATTGGAACCGAGAAAAAACATTCCCACCCTCATTAAAGCATACTACAAACTTAAAAAACAGGGATTGCCACATAAGCTAGTTATTACCGGTAAAAAAGGATGGAAATATAAATCAATATTTGAAACCATAGACAAATTAAACCTCCAGAAAGATATTATATTCACAGGATACGTTCCAGAGGAGGACCTCCCCGCCCTATACAACGCTGCAGATCTCTTCGTTTATCCCTCTATATATGAAGGCTTCGGACTTCCACCCTTAGAGGCTATGGCCTGTGGAACACCTGTGATAACATCTAATACTTCATCTCTACCAGAGGTAGTAGGAGATGCTGGGATAATGGTTGATCCCTACGATGTTGATGGGTTGAGTAAAGCGATGTATGAGGTTTTAACTAACGATGGGTTAAGGGAAGAACTGAGAAAGAAGGGTTTAGAGAGGGCTAAGTTATTCAGTTGGAAGGAGTGTGCTGAAGAACATTTAAAGGTTTATGAAGAAGTTTATAATATGAGATAAATAGGAGGGAAAATAATGGTAACTCAAAAAAAAAATTAAAGTTGATGCAATTATTGGATTTAAGATGAATGAAATTTTTGGGAAATATAGAGTATATTATGAAACTGCAACGAGACTGACTAACTATATTGATTTTAATGAGATATCATACTTTTTACCGAAATATAAGATTCCATGTAAAACTATTATTTGTAATTTAATATTTTATCCAAAAATAGTTAAAAATTCTCTCAGGAAAGATACAGATTTAGTTCATGTGTGGTCTCAGGAAGAGGCATTTATTATTAACAAATTTAAATTTAATACAAAAACAATAGTAACGTGTCTAGATATAATCCCGATATTATACAAAAAAAATAATGGTCTAATATACGCTTCTTTTATAAAATACTCCCTAAAAGGTATGAAAAAAAGTGACAGAATTATAACAATATCAAAACATGTTAAAAATGATCTTGTTAGACATTTTAGTATTTCAGAAGAGAAGATTAATGTGATTTATTTGGGTGTTAACGAGCACTATAAACCAATTCCTGAGAATGAAATTGAGAAAATTAAATATAAATATAATTTAAAATTCCCTTTTATTTTATATGTCGGTTCAGAGCAGCCTAGAAAGAACTTTCCAACACTTATTAAGGCATTTTATAAGCTAAAAACTAAATACGGTTTTAATAATATCAAATTGGTGAAAGCTGGAAATCCTCAAATAAGTAAATACAAACGAAAACACATTATGAAATTAATAGACAAATTAAACCTCCAGAAAGATATTATATTCACAGGATACGTTCCAGAGGAGGACCTCCCCGCCCTATACAACGCTGCAGATCTCTTCGTTTATCCCTCTATATATGAAGGCTTCGGACTTCCACCCTTAGAGGCTATGGCCTGTGGAACACCTGTGATAACATCTAATACTTCATCTCTACCAGAGGTAGTAGGAGATGCTGGGATAATGGTTGATCCCTACGATGTTGATGGGTTGAGTAAAGCGATGTATGAGGTTTTAACTAACGATGGGTTAAGGGAAGAACTGAGAAAGAAGGGTTTAGAGAGGGCTAAGTTATTCAGTTGGAAGGAGTGTGCTGAAGAACATTTAAAGGTTTATGAAGAAGTTTATAATATGAAGTGAGGGATAAAATGAAAATTGAGAAATTAAAAAATTGTATAGTTTGTAATTCTAATAAAATAATAAATATTGAGGAAGAATCTAATTTATGTATGTGTAAAAATTGTGGACACTTCTTTATAAATCCTAGACCTACAATGGAGGAAATAGCTAATTATTATTCAAGAATAGATAAATACGATACATGGATTGTTAATGAAAGCGCAAGAGAAGTACTATGGATTAGAAGACTAAAATTACTAAAGAAGATAAAACAGCATGGAAGATTACTAGATGTAGGCACTGGAATAGGACAATTTCTATATCTCTGCAGGCATGATTTTGAAGTATACGGGACGGAAATATCAAAATCTGCAATAAGAATTGCCAAGGAGAGGTATAACTTAGATATATTATACGGTGAACTGGAAAATATTGATTTTAAGAATTTAAAGTTTGATATAATAACACTGTTTCATGTATTGGAGCATGTACCAGATCCAGTATCTACCATGCTTTCTGTTAAAAAATTATTATCAGAGGATGGTATTGTAGTTATTGCCATACCTAATGAAATAGAAGGTATAAGATGGAGAATAGGAAGATTTATTAAATCGTTAGTATTTAATAAAAAATTTAGTCGATATGGGATACCAAAAATAACACTAGATGATACTCAAGGCGAGGTTCATCTATCTTATTTCACAAGAAAATCTATAAAATATTTGTTGGAAAGGACTGGATTTGAAATTATTGAAGATACCCTAGATCCATATTATGTTGTAAATGGAAGAATCAAATTTATTTTACATACTTTATATTATTATATTTGTCTGATTATTAAAAATCTACTAAATGTTAATGTATATGATACTATGTGGATTGTAGCAAAAGTTAAAAAATAACAATTAAAGTGGGAAATATGTATATTAAAAATCCCTTTAGATTAAATGACTGGGATATTAAAAGTTTCCTAACAGTTGTACTTAGTATCCTTTTAGTATATCTTGGAGTTGTCGTATTGGATAAATTAGATATCCAAATACCGTTGTTAAGGCAGATATTCGGATTCATTTATTTAACATTTATTCCAGGATATTTACTTCTTAGAATACTTAGAATACATGATCTAAGCTCTGGAGAAAGTTTTCTATATGCAATAGGATTAAGTTTATTTTTAGATATGTTTGTTGGGTTTTTAATGAATATGTTCTATCCTCTTTTAGGAATAACAGATAAACCAATAGCAGAAATTCCTATAATTTTAACTATGACCCTAGTTGTAGGGATCTTATCTATTGTTGCATATATAAGAGATAAAGACTATGAAAACCCAGGTTATATTCTAGTTGAAGATATAATAAACCCACAGGTGTTATTTTTAAGTTTAATTCCCTTTATAGCTATATTTGGGACGTACTTAGTTAATTATTACAATAACAATATTTTATTAATATTAATGATTGTACTTATTGCTTTAATTAGTTTAATTATTGGATTTACAAATTGGATCGATGAAAAATATTACCCTTATGCTATCTGGGTTATGGCTATTAGCTTAATATTACATCGACAGTTAATTAGTGAAACTATTATAATAAATGACTGTGTAGGGGAATTCTATTTAGCAAAAAATATAATATCTCTGGGATACTGGCCATGGTATGAGTGTACTAAGGTTGTGCCCGGCACTTATAATTCAGTTCTAAGCGTAACTATATTACCAACTATATTTTATTACATTTTAAATACTTCTTTAAATTGGATATACAAGTTAATTTTACCATCATTTTGCTCGTTACTTCCAATATCCATATATGTATTTACTAAAAACATAACAAATAACAGAAAACTTTCGTTTTTGTCTGCATTTTTATTTATATCAACAGCTGGGTATCTAATAAAAATAACGGTTATTACGAAACAGTTACTTGCTCAGTTGTATGTTTTATTAATAATAATAGCTTTTTTAAACTCTAAAATTAAATTAAATATTAAAAAATTGGTATTATCTATATTCGGGTTCTCACTGGTTGTATCACATTATGCAACCACATATATAATTATAGCATCAACGATATTTACCCTAATATTTTTAAAAATCTGGAGATGGATTTTTTCATTTAAAAACAATAAAATGGAAAAGGTGTTAATAACATTTTTAGAAATTCTTATTATTCTTACAGTAGGATGGTATATATATATTTCACAATCGATATCGTTTAAGAGTTTTTTAGATTTCGTTCAATCCATCTGGGCTTATGAGATATTCGATACATATGATTCTAGAGTACTCTATACCGTGACTGTAAAACTGTCCTCAGGTATCACTGATCATATAATTAAACTTCTCTATGTGGTTTTATCTTTCTTTATTTTTATAGGATATATTGATAAACTATATATCAATATAGTAAAGAAAAAGACAATAAAAGAAAAACACATATTTTTACTTGGATTTAGTGGTTTTTGGCTGCTTTTACTTATATCAGCTGTAGTATTACCGTCAATCACTTCATCCTTTGATCCCATAAGATTGTACCAAACTTCGTTACTTGTATTATGTATTTTTTCAATAGTAGGTATTAAAAAAATCGTAAATATATTATATATTATATTAAAAAAATTAAAAAATATTAAAATACATAATATAGATTATATAAAAATATCATCTATATTTTTTATACTTTTACTGATTTTTCCTGGAACTTTCTTAGTAAATGAATTAATAAATGATAATCCAAGATCTATTTCATTAAGTAAAGAAAAAATTTTAAACAATAGCCTAATAAAACCAAAAATAGGTTATTTTCAAAAAGTTATACCAATTGAAAATATAGTATCTGGAAAGTGGATAGGGAAGTATGGGGATTATAAGGATGTGTATAGATTTGATTTAGTACAGGGTTATCCCTCTTTGTTGCTATATGGAGACGTAAAAGGCAATGTTTATACTATAGCAAAAGGAAGAATATTAGATAATGGAAATGTAAGTATACACTATGATTTACCTAAAAATAATAGTGTATTTATTCATTTAACATATCAAAATCTTGTGTATAGTTTGTATTGGACTTGGTATAATCCTCTCCAAGTCAGTCTTTTATATAACTATAGCGATATAAAACCTATTATTATTAATGCATTGAAAGTTTATGATAATGGAAAAAGTCAAGTATATTTATACCATAGTAATAAACAAAATTAATTAAAATAATAACAACCATCGAGATGTCGAATAATAATAATTATAATAAAGAATAATTAAAATCAGAAAATAAAGAATATTTAAACTGTAAATCCCTAAATGAAGAATAAATACAGGTGAAAAAGTAAAATAAGCTCTTATCCTCTAAACTACACTGTGCACTGAAGAAACAGGGCAGGATTCTGTTAATCTTTTTTCTTAGAAGTTTTTTACCTCTTTTTTTATTTACTAATCTTTTACTATCTTTAGGGGCGGTCAAAATAAAATAAATATCAAATAAGTATTTTAGGGTGTTTTCTCAACTTACAATTAATCTCTATTCAGATCACTCCATACCATAATTAAACAGTTAATTTACTCTTCCCTTCTAACGGGACAAAACTATATTACCCTAAATAAAAAATAAATAAATTAATTACTATTAATGAATAAATATGAAATCTTCAATTGTTTTAGTAGAAAAAGATAAAAAAATTAGAATTTCTAAGAAAAACCATAAGAAAGATGAATACAAAGGAAGAAAAGAAGACTTTAGATAATAATATAACAACACCAGTAAATAAATCCATAGAAATTTTAAATATTGCACCTTAGCAATATTCTATTGAATTAGAAGTATTTTATATGATTAATAAAGCAAATAAACTCTATAAATTGAGAAAATTTTTATAGATCAATCTTCTATATTTTATATTTAAATTTTAAGTAGGATAATTTACAATCTTATTTTTTTTAATTAATAATATTAATTAGAAAAGAGAGAGAACGAAGATATTTATGCTTATATTGAGCAATATAGACATAAAACTTAATTTAAATCATTTCAAAAAAAAATAAATTTAAGAATAAATTTCAAAATTAAGGTATTTATGAAGAGTTTTCTCCTATTAATGGAAATGACATCTATGATGGATTTTAGGGAAAAGAAAAGTGTTTAGGGATTATTAAAAAGATAAAATGAATAATTTACTAAATAAATTAAATTATAGAAAAATTCTTTTATTTTAATGTGATTGCACTGCTATAATTTCGTATCTGTTGGAGATAAGCATTCTTCTTCTGTCCCTTTGATGAAAAAGGTATTTAAATTTAGATTTGATATAAAAGAAAGGTATTTAGAAGTTATTTGGATAGAGATATAAAGAAAACTCCAGTATTTATTTAAAAATTTATTAAGTATTGGTTCAGTATCGATACTGCAAAAAGCATGATTTAATTATCCTAAAGGATAAAGAAGAAGAATTCGCTAAAATGGTAAAGGAAAAAGTTGTTATAAGTGATAAAGAGCATGTAAACAGGGAATTTGCCGAAGAAATGGAGAAAAGGGGTATTATATTCATCACAATAAGAGGAAAACATGATAAAGAGTGATAAGGAACGGGAGTATTGCAGATCCCTTTCTAAACTGAGAAAAAAAATAACACTTTTCTCAGTTGTAGACAACTTCGGATTGAGATATATACGGGCCGTAAGTAGAAAAGGCCTATTTGTTAAAATTATCCTTAGTCTATTGACGTTTAATACTTATCAGCTAATGGTAATGAGAACTAGGGTAAATAATAAATAATAATATGCCAATAATATTTTGTTCGTTTTTTATATTATATTTTTTATATTATAAATCTCTCTTATAATACCTCCCCATAATACCATCCCATATACCCATATAAAAGTACTTCAACAGATAAATCTTCTTTTTTAAAAAAACACAATAATAAATCCCTCCTATATGTCCGCGACTCAGAACCCATATTAAAAATAATAAATAATTAAAAAAACTATTATGTTTTTTAACAAAATAGATTCTACTTCTAATACCATAATAAACAGAAACAGGAGAATCCTTCCCCCCAGCACTTGCAGAAACTTTATGCCATAAAACGGACTTTGTAGCACATAATAATTTATACCCTAACTTTCTACATTTCACAGAGAGATCTGTATCTTCATAACAATAAAAATATCTCTCATTAAATCCTTTTAATCTATATAATATCTCTTTTCTAATCAACATGGAGCATCCAGTGATATATTCACATTCAATTACATGATCTTCTCTATCCTCTATATAGTGCCAAGTTCTTCCCAACTTTATATCAATCCCACCACCACCTAAAGCCCAGATAACATCATCCCTTCCATTGTAATCGTAATAGTATATCTTACTTCCAACTATTCCAATTTTTTCATCACTTTCAGCAACTTTAACAAGTTCTACTAAATAATTCCTATCAACAACAGTATCATTGTTTAACAGACAGATGTATTTAGGTTCAAGAACGTTCGAGACGAATCTAATACCTATGTTATTTCCCCCTGCAAAACCGTAGTTGTCTTTATTTTTTATTAATATCAATCTCCTATTTGGAGGTAATTCCTCATATTCCTCTTTATTTTTAAAGTACCCTTTTTCTACATCCTCCTCTTCAACTTCAAATACTTTAATAGGTTTATTCTCCCCTGAGTACTTAAAAAATTTAGAATTTACCTCTATCTTACCATCACAGTATTCCTTTATTTTTTCAATAGATTCATCTTGTGAGTTGTTATCTACAACTATAACATCGTAGTTGTTGTAGTTTATCCTGTAGAGGGATTCTAAGCACTCGATTGTATCCTTCCAGCCGTTCCAGTTTAGTATAATTATAGAAACCCTAGGATGATCCATAATTTTTCCTCCTTTTTAGAATTTTTTTAAATAGTTTATAATCTATTTCATCAAATATTATAATAAATATTAACGTTATAATCGTAATAAAAAAAATCAGGGTTATTATTGAGTGTAGTACAATATTTTTATTTATATAATTTAGTGTATACAAATAAAAAGTAGCTATAAGTCCTAATCCAAAGAATAGTTTAATTATCCATAGATACGATATTATATTTTCATTAAAGTAATATTTTAAATAGAGAAACATAGCCAAAAATCCTAAAAATTCTGTAAATACAGTTGTAATACTAGCACCAATGTACCCCAATTTCTGAATTGCATATATATTTAGTAATATATTTAATACAGCGCAAAATCCAGTAATTTTAGTATATATTTGAGGTTTATTGATAGAATTCAATGTATACACAGTAGCATGAGCCATGAAAGAAAATACTACTGCCCAAATTAATATCTTCAAAACTATCACAGATTCAAAATACTCGTATCCATAAATAAAGACTATTATCTGTTCCGCAAATAATGTTGTAATTATACCTATAAATAATCCAACTATTGAAATGTATTTTAAGGATCTATGGTACATAAAAGATATTTTATTTTTAGATTCAAGATACATTTTTGATAGAACTGGATATATAGATGTAAAATATATCGTAGGAATAAACAGGAGAACGTATACAAGTCTATACGCCGCATTGTATATTCCAACAGCCCTATCTCCTATCATATAAGATAGCATAACAGAATCTGCCCAGAAGTATATAGCAACAAATATGCTACTTAATGCAAAGGGTAGAGCCTTTTTTAAAATTTCTCTCCAGAAATTTAAATCTATCTCTAATTTTACCTTTAAAAACTTAAACATAGTAATGGTGATGTTGTATAACAATATGATCCCTGATACAGTTAAATATATAAAGGCTAATCCCAATACATTAAAATTAAGATATATCCCTATCAAAACACCTATAAATAGTAATAAACTGTTTATTATATTTCCTATTCCAACGTATTCCATCTTTTCATAGGCCTGATAGATGGAATAAAATGCTAAATTAAAGGAGTTAATTATTACATACAAAGATATTATATATACTACATATTTTGTCTCAGAGGGATATCCCATTAAATTTATTGAAAGAAAAATTAGTAAAAAAGTTATTATTCCTAAGATAAACTTTATAACAACAACATTTCCTAAGTATTTAGATGCAATTTCCTTATATCTTGCAACCTCTCTAACTATTAAAAGTTGTAAACCCATATCTGTAAGTATACTGAACATTCCAGTAAATGCCAATGCAAAGGATATAATACCGTAGCCCTCGGCTCCAAGATATCTAGCCATACACATAAAATATAAAAATCCGAAGAATTTTGAGAGAATATTTGCAACGAATAAAATACCTGTGTTTTTTAATATTCTCTTAGTAACACTCATAAATATCACTGGTAAAAACAGATTTAAAAATTTATACATAATTTAGATTATTATAATACCTAACAATATTAAATTTTATTATCAGAATTTATTATTTTTTCAATTCTTAGGAGTATATCCCTTTTTAGATATTATAAATAAGTCTTAATAAAAAAAATAAAATTTAATTATTTATTGTTTTTAAGAGAGATATAATGTAAGTGTTTCCAAATATATATTCCTAACTAACCATTTTAAATGAGAATAGACTAAATTGGATATCTCGCTACCCTCTCTCACCCTACTAACCATACCAGCTATATCTAAACCTAAAGGACAGTTCTCTTTACACCTCCTACAACTTAAACATAACTTCAAATTGGACTTACTCCCGTATAATGCTGAAAACAGAGCCAGCCTACCACCTTTATACTCTTCACCAAAGGTGTTATGTGCTGGACAGTGAATAACACAGTTCCCACAACTTATACAGTAAAACATTTCTCTAAATCCGTTATTCATAAGATAACTCCTCTTATTATCTAGTAATATTAAAGTTATTTCCTTTGGATTATGTACTCCCTTAAACAACTTCTTCTCTATATCGACAGTCTTACTAATACCACTTACTATCTCTATAAACGACGGCACCACCTGTCCAGTTGCGAAGAACGTCTGAATCCTTATAGCATTTAGGGCATCATCTAAGGTTGGATAGAGTTTATCGATCCCAGACAGTATTATCCACTTCTTCTGTCTCCTTAAGATCTCAAAGATATTCCCTTCGTTGTGTAAGATTAAAACTGAACCTTCAGAGGATATAGCATTTGCACCTGTTATACCAACATTTGCCAACTCAATACTCTTTTTTATATCCTTCAATAAAAACCTTACAACGTCATCGGCACTACTAAGTTCTACATTAAACCTCTCTTTAAGTTCTCTAATTATCTGTTCTAAGGAAAGATGGGCGGCTGGAGCAGTTGGATGTGACGGCTCTTCCTTTAAAAGTTGGATAAGTCTATCACCTATATCTGTCTCTACAACATTGATACCAAGAGATTCCAACCTCTCAGTTAATTTTATCTCCTTAGAGACGTTGGATTTAGATTTCACTACTATATCCTCACCTTCAACCTCTTTTAGGATAACCTCCATAGCGTCTTCTTCCTCCTTGGCAAATACCACATTAAATCCGCTGTCTTCTAAATTCTCAACAGTTTTTTCCATCAACTGGGAATTTCCAACACTCTCCTCCCTAACCTTTCTCAACCTCATCAACCTCTCCTGTAGATCTGGAATTTTGTGTATGTTCTCCTTCTGCCTCTTCTTAACCAACTCAAAAGCCTTTCTCATTGCAAGTATGCTGTAGGGGTTCATAGGTATCCCTTTTCCCTCAGATAATCCCTGAGAGCATCCCTCCAATGCCTCATATCTATTCCATAGGATCTTATCTTCTCAATACTTAAGACGGAGTTTTTAGGTCTCTTAGCCTTTGTTGGATATTTATCCGATGTTGTTGGATTCAACTTTGCATCTATACCTGTGATCTCAAAAATCGCCTTTGCAAATTCATACCATGTACAACACCCCTCATTTGTAACATGGTAGATACCGTAAGGTAGTTTGTAGGAGAGGATCTTTTCAATGGCGACGGCAGCGTCCTTTGTATAGGTTGGAGACATGGTTATATCATCCACTACATATAATTCATCGCCACTTTTACCCTTCTTGATCATGGTTTCAACAAAATTCCCACCCTTTCCACGCTCTCCTGCAACTCCAAACAAACTTGCAACTCTCACTATGAAATATCTATCACAGATAGTTCTTGTTAAAATCTCACCGGCGTACTTACTTACCCCATATACATTGACTGGATCAGGTACATCCTCCTCGGTGTAAGGTTCTTCTTTAAATCCATCAAAAACAAAATCTGTACTTATATATACATCAATTGCACCTATCTCTTTACAGATAAGTGCTATATTCCTGGCACCAACAGAATTCACAAGAAAAGATTTTTCTGGATACTCTTCACAGTTGTCTGCTTTGAGATAGGCAGCAGTGTTTATCACAACATCAGGTTTTAACTCTTTCAAGATCTCACAACTTGAAAGATCTGTAACTTCTATATCCCTATGTGTTAAGGGAATTACATCTTCAAAAACTTTAACTAGATCTGAACCAAGTTGTCCAGTGGCTCCTATTACAGCTACTTTCATAATGTCACCTTAGAATAAATCGTCCCTCTCAATCAACTCCTTAAGTGTTGGCCATTTCTGATCTTTCTCTGAGAGTACAGGATCCTCAATTGGCCAGGGAATATTTACATCTGGATCGTTCCATATCAAGCCCCCCTCGGAGTGAGGGGCGTACTCGTTATCTACTTTATAGACTACTTCAGCCTCTTTACTAAGTGCAAGTAAACCGTGGGCAAAACCTCTTGGAATGTATAACATATATTTATTATACTCCGAAAGTATAACTCCTACGCATTTACCAAAGGTAGGTGAATTTTTCCTTAGATCTACTGCTACGTCGTAGATAACTCCTCTGATACATCTAACTATTTTCGCCTGAGTATAAGGTTCCCTCTGGAAGTGTAAACCTCTTAAGGCTCCATATCTTGACATTAAGTGATTATCTTGAAGGAACTCTCCTTTTATCCCAGCCCTCTCAAAATCTGACTTCTTGTAGGTTTCCATGAAGAATCCTCTCTCATCTCCAAATACCTTCGGCTTTATAAGTATTACATCAGGTATTTTCATCTTCTTAAATTCAAAGGGCATACTATCACCTCTAAAGGATGACTCCTCTCAATTCAACTTCTTTTATTATCTTCTGAGCAGTAAGTAAGAATTTATACCATTCAACAGTCCTAGTCTTTATATTATCCTCTACCTTCCCTTCAACTAAAGCGTCGTATATCTCTTTTGCACCCTCCTTTGGTGTATACTTAGGTTTAAAACCTAACACATCCCTAATTTTACTGAAATCTACCCTGTAAGATCTCTTATCTGGAGAACCATACCACTCGAAGTTAAATGGAAGTCCAATAGCATCTGCAATAAGTTCAGCCAATGGTTTTATCTGATAGTTCTGCTCGTTACTTCCCACATTGAAGATCTCTCCCTTGATCAGATCCCTTTCACTTTCTAAAACTGTTATAAACGCCCTTGCTGTATCTCTTATATGTACAAAAGGCCTCCACTGGGTTCCATCCCTCATTATAGGTATCTTCCCATGCTTATAGAACCCTAAAACCATCCCATTTATAGCCAAATCAAATCTCATTCTTGGAGACAACCCATAAACAGTAGCCTGTCTTAGAACAGTCACAGAGAAATTATCATCAGCAAGGAGTAATGTTTCCCTTTCTGCCAATGCATTAGCCTTTGCATATGTAGTTAATGGGTTCGTTGGAGAGTTCTCATCTACCACCTCATCCTGAAAACCGTAGACACTACAGGAGGATGCCAGTATATACCTCTCAACTCCATATTTCTTTGATAACTTAGCAACCCTTACCCTACCCTTGTAGTTGATCTCCATAGTCTTTGTAGGATCCAACTCACCACTGGGATCATTTGAGAGTGCCGCTAAATCCATTACAGCATCAACATCCCTTAGTAGAGTAGGATCGAACCATCTTATATCGTCTTTTACTATCTCAAGATTTGGATCTCCAGCAACATCTGATAATGTCTCTACACCAAAGAAGAATCTATCGAGACACTTTACTTTATATCCTCTTTCAAGTAACATCTGTACTAAAACAGAGCCAATGTATCCTCCACCACCTGTAACTAAAACTTTCATATTTTTCACCTAAATAATCACACTGATAATTTTAATAATTTTTATAATATTCATTATTAATTATTTAAAACTCCTCACCTATCCTCTTCAGATATCTACCATAATCCGTCTTCATCAAAGGCTCAGCCAACTTCAACAGATCCTCCTTACTTATCCACCCATTCCTATAGGCGATCTCCTCGATACATCCTACCATCAGTCCCATCCTGTTCTCAATAGCCTCGATGAAGTTACTGGTTTCCAAGAGACTCTCATGGGTACCTGCGTCAAACCATGCAGTACCCCTAGGTAGTAGTTTTACCTTCAATTTCCCTCTCCTTAAATACTCGTTATTTACATCTGTAATCTCCAACTCCCCCCTCCAAGATGGTTTTACATTCTTGGCGATCTCCACTACATCGTTGTCGTAGAAGTAGAGCCCTATTACAGCGTAGTTAGATGGTGGATTTTTCGGTTTTTCCACTATCCTCTTTACATTGCCATCTTTATCGAATTCAACTACACCATACCTTTCAGGATCCTTCACGTACTGTCCAAATACCATAGCCCCTCCTTCCTTAATTACCTCCTCCTTAGCCCTAAGGAGAAACTCTGTCAAACCACTACCGTAGAGTATATTATCTCCCAGTACTAAACATACACTGTCCTCACCTATGAAGTCCTCACCTATGATAAAAGCCTCGGCAAGTCCCCTCGGTTTCTCCTGTTCCCTGTACTCTATATTAATACCTATATGACTACCGTCTCTTAGAAGTTTCTTAAACCTTGGTAGATCCTCGGGAGTAGATATCAAAAGAATATCCCTTATCTTGGCTAACATCAGTATAGAGAGGGAGTAGTATATCATAGGTTTGTTGTATATAGGTAGGAGATGTTTATTCCCTGCGTAGGTTATAGGGTATAGTCTTGTTCCAGAACCTCCTGCAAGAACGATGCCTTTCATTTTATCACCGATATAAATTATAATAATAAGGATTATATATAATTGTTACTAATAATTTCCAAAAATTTTCAAAAGTGAAACTATGAAGTCTATAATATTAGCAGGAGGGGTTGGGAGTAGATTATGGCCCCTAAGTAGAGAGCATTTCCCAAAGCAGTTTATAAAGTTCGACACCTTTGACAGGTCCCTCTTCCAGATGACATTTGAGAGATGTTTAAAACTCTGTAAGGATCCAGAGGATATCTACATAGTTACCAACGAATTGCACAAGTTTCATGTTATGGGACAGATCGAAGAACTTGGATATGAAGATTTCAGGGAAGAGAATATCCTAGTTGAACCTGAGGGTAAAAACACCCTTCCTGCTATATACTACGGGGTGAAAAGTATAAGGGAGAAAGATAAAAGTGACTATATAGTTGGGGTATTTCCATCTGATCACCTGATAAAAAAAGAGGATGAAGGAAAATTTATAGACACTATAAAAAAAGGATTGGAGATAGCAGAGACTCACCTTATAACCTTCGGCGTAACTCCTACAAAGCCCCATACTGGATATGGTTATATAAAACCCTCGAAAGAAAAACTGGAGGATGTTGGATATCTTGTAGAGGAGTTTAAAGAGAAGCCTGATTTAGAGACTGCAAAAAAGTATATAGAGAGTGGATATTTCTGGAACAGTGGGATGTTTCTCTTCAATACGGATATATTTGAAGAGGAGTTAAAGAAACACTGTCCACAAGTCTATGAGGCATTTAGATTAGAAAATATTAGAGAGGTGTATTCCAAGGTTCCAGATATATCTATAGATTACGGTATTATGGAGAAGTCAGATAGAGTAGGAGTTATCCCTTTAAATATAAGGTGGAACGACTTGGGTAGTTTCGATGCCTTCTTCGATGAGTTTGAAGGAGATAAAAATGGAAACATCATACTCAGTGAGGGTATGGTATTCAACTCAAAAAACAACCTTGTGAAAACTGAAAGTGATAAATTAGTCTCTCTGATAGACGTGGACAACCTTATAGTAATGGACACCAGAGATGCTCTGATGATATGTAAGAAAGAGAGTTCTCAGAAGATAAAGGAAGTATTCAAGAAATTAAAGGAGAAAAATGACGAGAGGGTACTATATCACAAAACAGTATATAGACCTTGGGGGTCCTATACAGTGTTAGAGGAGGGAATGTTCTACAAGATAAAGAAGATAAAGGTGCTTCCTGGGAAGAAGTTAAGTTATCAACTTCATCATCATAGAAGTGAGCACTGGATCGTAGTTAGGGGAATGGCGAAGGTTGTAGTGGAAGGTAAGGAGTACTATCTTAGAAATGGAGAAAGTACCTTTGTTAAAAGTGGGTTAAAACATAGGTTGGAGAATCCTGGTTTGATACCTTTAGAGATTATCGAGGTTCAGATAGGTGAATACCTAGGAGAGGATGACATCGTTAGAATAGAGGACGATTGGGGAAGAAAGTAGGTGAATAGATGATCAATAAGAGATCCTTGGAACGTATGTTAACCATTTTTTTGGGAGTATTACTTATACTCTCTATTTTTTTGACGATTTATCTGATCTATGCACCAAAGGTTGGAGCGAGATTTACGGAGTTCTATATACTAAACAGTGAGTATAAAGCATACGACTATCCAACAGAGATCTATATAAATAAATCCTACGTTGTTATAATTGGAGTTAGGAACTACGAGTACAGACCTATGAAATATAAGATATGGGTATTTCTCTCAAACAGAACCTACGACTATAACTATACCATAAACATAACTCCAGAGGATAGGTGGAACGGTACATTAAGTTACAATACTGCACTTACAAGAGAGATATTTTTGAAACATAACGAGACGGTATTTATCCCTTTGAACTTCACAGTGAATATTCCTGGAAAACATAGGATTGTATTTCTTTTGACAGTTAACAATAGTACCAAAGTGTATAGAAGTCTTCATCTATGGATAAATGTTTATGAACCTCCTGAAGATTTAATATAAAAAGATAATTCCATATCCAACACCCTTTATTTCAAGAATTACTTAGTACTGGAAAAGGAGAGTAAAATCTTTTATTATAAAATAATTTCTTACATAATAATATAATAAATAATTTTTAGCGTAGGTTAGCCTTTGAAAAAGTTCATTGTATATAGTAGTCCTGGTGGATAGGGTCCAACCTACTCTCCTTTCAAATGTTTATCTGTTTTACTACCATATTTATACATAAATAAAATGGATCTGATTATCAGAAATTTTATCAATAGTCTTCTATAAAACCCGTATGGACATAAATATATCATCATATCATCAACCTCTTTTGGAGGATATCTATGAATAAGAAGAATAACAATCACAGTGATCACATTAACATCAAAAACCTGTTGAGAGAAAAAATAAGGGTTATCTGTCCAGATATTTTCAATATAAAGAGGATAACAGGTGTTTTTTTAATAGTTTTCGGAACAATACTTCTAGTTAACGGATATTTAAAAGATATTGTACACTTTATAAACTTGGGAATAGGGTTAATAGTTGTTGGATGGATTATACTAATCTTTACCTATGATAGGTATGTAAAATACGATATAACTTCCAATATATTCAACGACTACATAGATCTAATTAAAAGGTTAATTAAAGGATTGGATATAAAAACAAGTGGTGTGGTTATACCCCCAAGGGAAAATTTAAAGGAAGGTTGTATTTATTTACCTCTTTATGAGAATTTTAAAGTAAATCTTAGTATATTGGATGCCAATACTCTTTTTGTAAATTCAGACAATAAAGACGAGATGGGTCTTCTCTTCTCTCCCTTAGGTAAAGGGTTAAGAAAGTTGTTGAAAGAATATAGAGAAGAATACTCCCTGGAAAATAAAGATGTAAACAATCTTTTAGATGATTTAGAATATCTTTTAACACTTCTTCAGGTCGGTGGTGATGTTAAAATAGATATAAAGAAAGATAGTGTAGTTTTATCCTACAGAATAGAGGATAACTCCCTATGTAAAAAACTTCAGAGAGATAATCTATGTAGAAAGTGTCCATGTCCTATATGTGGTGCCATAATATTAACTGTTGCAGAGTTTTTAAATAAGATATTAGAAATAGAGAGTATAAAAGAGGAGAACAGAAAAGTATTAATCAAATTAAGGGTTGTAAAAGATGTAATAGAGTAGAGTTGGTGAAATCTATGAAGTATAAATTAATGTTTTTGTTAATATTGACCTCTTCTGTAGTGTTTCTTTCTACCCTAACTAATGACGTTAAACTATTTTTAATTCTACTTCTTATTACCTTCTTACTGTTGTACTCCCTCTTAGGTCCATATTACAATAAAAAGATCCAGAACAACTTGGATATAATTCTATACTTGGGTATTGGTATATTTACTGTGATAGTATTTCAAAAGGTTTTAGAGATACTTAGTCGTTGATACTTCTAATTTTATAGATTAGTAAATAGAGTCCTACAAGACCTAAGAGGACGGAAATCTGGGATCTTGGATAAGAAAGAACATCTGGAAAACTCATATAGAAAAGATACAATGTAAATAATGGAATTGAAACACCTGCAAAAATTTTTATTAGGTTATTTATTTTAGGTACATCACTTTTGAAGTTCAGATAAACCCCGTAAATCAGAAGTAATACATAGGTTAAGGTTAAAGGGACATCCTTATCTATGGAAAGTATATCAAGCAGAGGATATAATAATAAAGGAATTGAAAATATTCCAAGTAGTTTAACATCGAAGTTGAAGTCTTTTTTTAACAGTGCATCTAAGTAGAGAATAGCAGGAAAGAGAAGATATATAGTTGCATATATCATTTTTAGTGAGAACATATTTTCAACTGTTAATAAGTTGGACAGCCAGAGGAGAGTTATTAAATATACTGTAAATCCCCAAAACTTTTTAATATAAACCATTATAAATGATATTAATAAACCTATAAGTATGTAATCTTTATATGGAACGTTGACAAATAGTATGCCCTCCAAGAGTAATAGTAGCCTGTACATAATTAACAACCATATTAAATTATATGTCATAAAATAATAAAAATTTTATAATATATAACTACTTTATTTTAATTTCTTTAGTTTGTCCATTACTCCTTTAATTCCATCTTTATAGGATATATCTACCACAGCAACTCCTCTTCTTTTCAGATCCTTTATAATTTTCTTTCTATTTTCGTAGTGTTTGTAAAGTTTTACCAATAGTTCCCCCTCTAATAGATCCCTTTCATCTAAGTTAAAAGAAGGTGTATAGAGTGCATAGATTACTATTTTAAATCCCTTTCTGATTAGAATATTTACACTTTTAAAAAGAGGCACTATATTTGATTCTAAATCTGTAATTATTATTACAGTTCCAGTTTTCATCTTCGTCAGAAGTTTTGTACATTGGATAATACCAAAACTCCCTCTACCTCTTTTTGAGAGATAAGAATGTATTATATAGTTATCCTCTCTACTGTAATTTTTTTCGTAGATACCTCTAACGTTTGGAATATACTTTTCCAGTGGAACTAGTTTAATATCCTGTAGGTATTCTAAAATCTTCTCTTGAAGTATCTTTCTTTTAAAATATCCTTCAACTTTTTTAACTGGATGTACCTTTAAGATTCTATAATCATCGTAGATAATAATATTTAAATCCTCTTTACTACCTTCTACAATACTCAACAACAGTGATATAGCGTAGTCCAACTTATTCCTATTTCTCTTTGTAAATCTTCTCATACTACTTCCTACATCCAGCAGGAGATAGATACTTCTATCCTCTAGATGTGTAAGTTTTTTAACAATTAATCTACTTACTTTAAAAGATCTCTTCCAATCTATCCTCTTAGGATCGTCTCCTATTTCATAAAGTTTTAACTCACAGATCTCAGGATCAAGAGCACCTTTAGATAGAAGAGTCATCTGATTCTCTTTCTCTATATAATATTTTAAACCTTCAATAGAGGGCTCTACCTGTAGTTTAAAGAATTCACTGTAGTCTGTACTAAACAATTCCCTTAAGTCATACAATTTACCCTCTATATTTAATATAAATTCTCCCTTTTTGAATGGTATTACATTTATCAGATACTCCAAAAGGTTTCCTTTTGTTGATACTATATAAGAGAGTACTCCATGAGGTGAGGAAAAATTGAGGGATGGTACCGTATTCTCCCCATGAACTTTAACTATTATCTTTGAGCATTGGCGCTCCTTTAAAGTAGTTCCCTCTAACTCAGTACGTATCTTTAAATTGGAGATACTCTCTATAAGGTAAAGATATAAAAAAATAGAGATACCGAGAAATGTTCCATAGAGATTGTTCAACAGATATCCACAGGCACAGCAAATTATCCCAAACCGTAGAAGTATATGGGAGTATCTTGTTGTATCCATAGAAATCCATCTCCTCTGAAAAATCAATCGTATCTAAAGTCTCCCTTTGGAACCTCTACTTTATCTAGTATGTCTCTTAGAACATCCTCTGCAGATTCTTCTATCTCATAATCTAATACAATCCTATGACTCAAAACTTTAAGTACGTTGTTTTTAACATCGTCAGGAATTACATATTTTCTACCTTCAAGGTAGGCACTACCCTTAGCTATTTTAAGTAGTTGTACTCCTGCCCTTGTACTTGCACCTAATACTATCCTTCTGTCTCTTCTAGTATGTACTATGATATCTCTTATATACTTTAATATAGGTCTAGAAGTATGAATATTATTCACTTCTTTAAAAATTTTCTGGAGGGTGTTTTTATCTACGATAGTATTTATATTCCCATCCTCACTATTACCAGTTTTTAAAATCAATACCTTTAGTTCGTCTTCCTCACTTAAATACTTAATATTAGATTTTATCATAAATCTATCCAATTGTGCTGTAGGTAGTGGATTTACACCTTCGAATTCAATAGGATTTTGGGTTGCAATAACCATAAAGGGTTTAGGTAGAAGATATGTTTTTCCACCAACTGATACACTGTTCTCTTCCATGGCTTCCAACAGTGCAGCCTGGGTCTTTGGAGACATCCTGTTTATTTCGTCTACTAATAGGATATTGGAAAATACAGGTCCTGGGATATATTTAAACTTTCCTAAGTTTATATCGTATATTTCACCACCTGTTATATCAGAGGGAATAAGATCTGGAGTACCCTGTATCCTTGAGAAACTCAATCCTATACACTGAGAGAATGTCTTGGCTAAAGTTGTTTTGGCGAGACCTGGAACTCCTTCTAGTAAAATATGCCCCTCACATATAAAAGATAGAAAAAGATCTCTGATTATCTCATTTAGTCCTATTATTTTTTTTCCGATTTCTTCTCTTAATTTTTCAAAAATCATAATAAACCCTTACATCAATATTTTGTTTACAATCTTATAGAGGGTAGATTTATCTAAGTGATACTTTTTACTAACATCCTCTAGAACCTTTTGGATAGATAACTCATTTTCATATTTAAAGGTATTTCCTAAAAGAGTGTCTACAAGTTTTCTCAACAAAAATCTAAGTAGTTTAAGTATCTCCCTAGATAGTACTGTAATTATCAAAACTACTGTAAATAGATAACTCAAAAATTCGTGGGAAATATTGTTACTTCTAATAACTATCGTAACGATGTTTTGGGGATTTACATCGGAGTGGTGATATTCATCAAAGTATATAGCATTTTTTTCTGAGTAGTTGAAATAACTTTTTAAAAACTCTCTATTATAACTGAATAATTCATTTTTAAATATTGTTGGATCAGATATTAATACTATTTTGCCTTTGCCGTGATTTTTTTCTATTATAATTGGATAGGATGACTCCTTTGCTGGCTCAGGATATTCGCCAATTCTACTCGATTTACTGGAGTACATTATAACAGTGCCTTTATCCTCGCCTAAAATTGCAGACGAATTTTCTAGTAGAATATATCCATTACTGTAGAGTCCAATAGGTTTTGTTATATCGTATAATGGATTTTTAGAAAATCTGTATGATATATTTAAGTGTTTTAAAATATCGTTACCTCTCCTAAAGTTATCTGCAACAATTAATATATTCCCTGAAGACACGTAGTCTTTTAGATCTTCAACCTCATCCTTTGTAAATCCCACATCTGGAGATATAATAAACAGGACAGAGTTTTCCTTTAGATCTTCTCTACTATAGGGATATATTAAAGGTTTTGTATTATGATTTATACTGTACATCAACTTAAAGAATTTATAACATCCATTTTCCTCTCTATTAAATACACTGTAAGGTTGAGTAGTTTTAATAGTTGATGTTATAACGGGCATCGTTATAAATCCCACTAGTAGGAGGGTTAGTAAAATAAAGTGTTCTGTTCTCATAAGAGACACCAAAAATATTTATAGTCATTTTTTAAGTTATATTATATTAAACAGAATTAGATTAATATATTAAACTAAAATAGTATTAGTAAATATTGAATAAATTATAAATTTTTAATTTATAATAATTATTTATACAAAATATACAAAAATTAATTAAGAAAGATCCGTTCTATTATTTCAGTTTAGAATTATTTCCAGATATAAATTTAAGATATTAGAGATAAATATAAAGATCTTAGAGATTATCCAATATATAAAAGAAAAAAGGGGTTTTAATGTCGTGTCGTTATTATTCTTTAGTAATATCTAGAAACCATTGGGGGAGGTGAAAAATAGAGTTTTATTAACTCTACCTTTTAGATTTAAAATATTTAGTCTCGTAATAATGGAACCCATCGTCCTTTCCTAAAGTATTATAGATATATTAAATTATAGAAAAGTATTGTATTTTATGTAAAATAGTTATTGAAGGTAACATTTTTATACTAGTTGTTGGGAATATAGCATTAATAGAAAAAAGGAGGTAAAAGTTATGATAATAGAAAAATTAATATCTAAAAGAGGACAAATATCCATGGAGTTAGGTATATTAGTTGCTGCCGCTGTTGCTGTTGCTGCAATTGCTGCGTATTACTATGTAAAGAGTGTTAGTGATAGTGCAGGTGCAGCAGAAGATAATGCTACTCAGACAATAAATGAGTTAGGAAGGTTAGCAGAAAATGCTACAGGTAGATTAAGACAAATTACTCTTCAATAAATTACAATAAACAAAATAATTTAAATTTATTACTTATTTTTTTGGGTTATCTATGTCCAAAATACTCTCCAAAAGAGGACAGATATCTATGGAGTTAGGTATTTTAATTTTTGCAACAATTATCGTCTCCGCTATTGCAGTCTATTATTATATCACTAACTATTTAAACTCCAATCCTGACGCTCCAGGAAAGGCAGCGAATAAAACTATTGATACATTAAATAATATATCTGAAAAATATAGTAATTCTATAGGTTCCATAACTCTATAAAGGAATAGGGAACAAATATCTTTTACTTTTTTATAAAATTATCCACCTAATACCTTCTCCTTAAAAACCTCATAGCAGAGATTTAAAACCTCCTTTATAACCTCATCTTTACTCCTACTTTTATCGTACTTCGCATTTAACCCTGCAGCCTCTCTATGCCCACCTCCTTTTCCCCCTAACCTCTTGGCCACTTCTTCCATTATTTCCCCCATATGTATTTTTTTAGATAAGGATTTCCTACACCTCCCACTTACCCTTATCTCCCTCTCCCTCTTTCTTACCGCCACCACAAAGGACACATCTGCACCAATAGATACAATAGTCTTTGCACAGGATGCCTCATAGGAACTTACATAGGACAGTGCCACAATATACCCACCAACCTCCCTTAACTCCATCCTACTACAGGCCTTTAAATGTGCTATCCTCTTACTCTCATCCATCTCCTGAGTTAGAAGACTGAGCACCTTCTGGAAATTAATACCCTTTATAAGCCAGGCTATTATCTGAAAAGTTTCCTCCCTTGCAAGTTTCAAATGTTTAGTGTCGTAGAGGATACCAGAGAGTAAACCTATCCTAATTTTCTTTGGAGGATATATCCCCATCTCCCTGAATATCTGAGAAACTATCTCACAGGTGGAGGTAGCCCCCTCATCTACGATAGAGAGAGTACAAAGATCTAAGAGATCTGTCCTTTTATGATGATCCACAACTACTAAAATAGAATCTTTCAAATCCTGAGTATTTATCTTTACCTGGTTTAAATTGGAGGTATCCACAAAAAATACTACATCTAACAACTTGGGATACTGAACAACTTCCACATCCTCCTCAATCTCCTCAAGTACATTCTTTGACAACTTACTTATAGAATCTGCCGATATTTTAAGATTTTTATCCTCTGATCTGTTTAAAACATCTGCAAGATACTTCAAGGCAACTGCCGCCCCAATCGCATCTGGATCTGCATTGTGATGACATAGAAAGAGTATATTTTTATTTTCCTGAAGTATCTTCTTTAGATGGAGTATGTCCTCACTTTTTAACTTTACCATATTGACACCATATTTTTAAACTCGTAATCAAAAAATAACAATTGATAACAAAAAAATTAAAAAGTTAAGGAATAAAAAGAGAGTAAAAAATCTCTTAAGAAAATGAATTAGGAATTCAAGGTATTCTAAGAAATAACAACAACATCTTTATTAATACTTTTTAATGATTTTTAGGATTTTCTATTTTTTAATTTTTATAATAATAAAATTTTATTATATTATTTTATTACCTTAGTTTCCCTCAGTAGTGATTAAAAGAACAGTGAAAATGATAATTGTTATAATAATAAAAATCATCATTAAAATAATCAGTATAAAATCTATATAAAAACTCTTAAATATCCTAAGATCCTTCCGAACCCTTAGATAAGATAAGGAATCATATTCTGGTATTCACTAATTAGAAGGTATTCAGAGGACCATTCCCCTCCAATCTTCTTTTTAAAATGTTATATCTGGGATTAATAGAAGTTTTATTTTAAACATTTTTTATTTTTTTATATTTTTTTATTTTATTTTTATTATTATTCTTATTATTTTTTAAACTATCCTTTTGATGGGAAGTAGGGTATTTTAATTATTATTAAGATCTTGTTAACCTTAATTCCCATCAAAGTAATGATTTAAATAATAAAAATAAGAATAATAAATAAGGACTAGAAAAAAATATTATTGAAATATACATTATCTTTAATATCTTTAATAAAATTAATAATAGTAATCTATTAAAAAGGATCTACTCCACTTCCGTAGTATCTTAGAGCATCCCAGGAGAGATTATTTATCTCTTATTTTGATCTAAATACATTCTTTTTATATTTTATTAATTTTATAATATTATTTTATAATTTATTGTTCTTATCAGGATTTTTTTATTAATAGGGATTAGGGTCTTTGTTAATTTTTGTTTTAATATAAATAGTTAAAATCCAATTATAAACATCTTAAAGAATAACAATTCTATCAATCTTATCAAAGTAGTAATTTAAATTTAAAAAATAATAAAGAAAATTTTAACATAAAATATATTTTTATAAAAAATACCCTGTTAAGAGAGTTTTATTCCTCTATATTCTTTAAGTATCTTGCAGTATTTGAAAAGATATTTACCTGTTTATGATAATTTACCATGTTTCAAAGACTTATTTAACTTCAAATTTTAATATCTTTTTTGTATTTTCCATTATGATCATCAAAGTTCTAAAATTTTTAAATAAATTTACTGTAAAACACTTTAAAATTAATTTTAATACTATAAAAGTTATTTTAATTCTTTTAATCGGATTTTAAGGGAAAATATAACTTATTCAAAAACTTTATATATTACTAGCCTAATCTATAATGATTTATAATGATAGATTTTTGTCCTGTTGGTGGTCATAATGGATTTAGATGAAATATTTAAACTGATGAAAAAGGTTAATAGTATAAAGATAGACAGCATCGAAATAACTGCAGATGAAATTGTTATAAACATTCCTACCCTATCTCCTATCTCTATACCTCAAACTCCTCCAATAAAGAAAGGTATTAAGAAAATAGTATCACCGGAAGAACCTAAGATAGAGATACCTGAAGTAGATTGGGAGCCTCCAGTAGAAAAGTACAGAGGGTATATAAGAGAGGTGCAACTTGGTAGGCCTAAGTCTGAAGGGGGTAGAGGAAAGGTAATAAAAATAGGTGGACAGAGGGCACTTTACAGGTTCGAGGAGGTTCAACCGAATCCACCAGTGGTAACATTCGACATATTCGATATGCCGATGCCTGGACTACCTAAGCCTGTTAGGGAGTACTTCCAGGATGTGATGGAGGATCCTGTTGAATGGGCTAAAAAGTGTGTAAAGGAGTTCAACGCCGATATGGTAACTATACACCATATATCTACAGATCCAAAGATTAAAGATACACCTCCAAAGGAAGCTGCAAAGTTGATGGAGGATCTACTCCAGGCTGTAGATGTGCCCTTTGTTATTGGGGGTAGTGGAGATCCTAAGAAGGATCCTCTTGTTTTGGAAGCATGTGCTCAAGTTGCAGAGGGGGAGAGGTGTCTATTGGCATCTGCAAACTTAGATTTAGATTATAAGAAAGTAGCAGATGCTGCAATGAAGTACGATCATAACGTACTGTCCTGGACTATTATGGATCCAAATATGGCAAGGGATTTAAATAGAAGGTTAATATCCCACGGTCTCGATGGAGATAGAATCGTTATGGACCCTACAACATGTTCCCTTGGATACGGTATAGAGTTCTCCATAAATGCCATGACAAGGTTAAGGTTAGCAGGTTTAAAGGGCGACGAACTGGTAAATATGCCCATGTCCTCTGGAACTACAAACGCCATAGGTGCCAGAGAGGCCTGGATGGTCAATCCAGAGTGGGGAGATAGAAGGTACAGATTACCACTCTGGGAAATTACAACGGGATTGACCATGCTCCTCTGTGGCGTAGATATATTTATGATGCTCCACCCCCTCTCCATAGCGGTAGTAAAGGAGTTTGGGAAGTTGTTGGTAAGTAAGCCTGGGGAGATAGAGGTAAGTACTGACAACTACCAGTGGATAAGGGCTTAGTATCGGTGATAGGATGGCTAAAAAGATAAGTGCCATGGATATCTACAAACTACTTCCAAAGACAAACTGTAAGAAATGTGGGGAATCCTCCTGTATGGCATTTGCTACGAAACTACAGGAGAGGAAGGCCACCCTCGATGAATGTCCAATATTAAAATCTCCAAAGTTTGAGAAGAATAGAAAGAAACTTGAAGAACTCCTCTCCCCACCTGTAAAGGAGGTATGGTTTGGATACGAGGATAAGAAGGTGGTTCTAGGTGGAGAGGAGGTAATGTACAGGTATGAACTCACCTTCTTTAATCCGACGGCTATAGGGGTAGATATATCAGATAATTTACCTGAGGAGGAGATAAAAAAGAGGGCTAAATTCGTTGAGGATTTTGTTTTTGAGAGGACAGGGGAGAAGTTGAAGTTAGACTTTATAGCATTGCGAAATGCCTCAAATGATCCTGAAAAGTTTGTAAGGGCGTTGAAGATTATTCAAGAAAACACCAAGGTACCTGTCGCCCTCTGTTCCCTAAATGTAAAGAGTATAGAAAAAGCCTTAGATGTTGTAAGATCTAAACCTATGATATACGGAGTAACAGAGGAGAACTTCTCTGAAATGATGAGGATGTTAATATCAAAGAAAAGGAAGGATAAAAAAGAGTTTGCAGTGGTGCTATCTTCAGGAAATATTAAAACACTGAAGGGCATGGTTAAGGCGTCCCTTCAACATGGTATAGAGGATCTAATTTTAGATCCTCACACTACACCAGAGAACATTATGGATACTCTCGATAGATTTGTGATGATAAGGAGAAGTGCCATTGAAAGGGGAGATAAACTTCTTGGATATCCTATCTTAGGACTTCCAATAAATACCTACTTCTACGTACTAAAGGGCAACAATCCAATTAAACAGTTTGTTGAAGAACTAGATAAGGCTGCCGGAATTATGGAGGCGAGGACAGCCTGTGCAATGTTGAACAGGTATGGAGATGGAATAATTATTCACGGTACCGAGGTTTGGGAGTTGATGCCAATACTTGCCCTTAGGCAGGCAATATATACAGATCCTAGGAAACCTCAAACTGTGGAGCCTGGATTATATCCAATTGGAAATCCAGATGAGAATAGCCCAGTGATCATGACTACAAACTTCTCCCTAACATTCTACACAGTAACTGGAGACTTTGAAAAGGATGGGGTTACCTGTTGGCTCCTAGTTATGGATACAGAGGGTAAGGCAGTGGATGTCGCAGTGGCAGGGGGACAGTACTGTGGAGATAACGCCAAAAGATTAATAGAGGAGACGAAGATAGGGGAGAAGGTAAATCATAGGATTATTATACTTCCAGGGTTAGCAGCTCCTGTAAGGGGGGATATTGAGGAAAAGACTGGCTGGACATGTGTAGTTGGAACGAGAGACTCTTCCCAAGTTGGGGAATTTTTAAGGAAGAACTGGAATAGAATACTTGAGGAGTGGAGGGCTAAGCAGGAATCATGAATGTAATAAGATAAGAAAAAAATTAAATTTTAATAATTTTCGAACTATATATAAAAAAATATAGATTAAAAATAATTTTAATAAAAATTATAAAAATAAAAAGAGAGTAAAAACGTAAAAGCTCCTTTAAAGGGAAGAGTTATTAAAAATCTATAGTGTTAAAATATTTAAAAAATTAAAAATAAAGAACACTTCAAACTAATAGTAACCTATAAAGAATAATGAAAAAGTAATAAAAATCCAAACTATTAACACCTAAAAATAAATAATATATACCTTAGTTCCCATTAAAGTAATGATTTAAATAATAAAAAATATAATATCTAATAATCTAACAAAATTAATAATAGCAACCTGTGAGGAAGGATCTACTCCACTTTCATAGAGTATTTTAGAGTATCCCAAGAGATTATCTTTTATTTTGATTTTATACCTTCTTTTTATGTTCTTTTATTTTTTATAATTATTATTCTTATCAGAATTTTTTGATGGAAATTAGAGTTTTTTAATTATAATATAACCTTAGTTCCCATCAGTAGTGATTAAAAGAATAATAAAAAATAACCAATATAAAAATCATTAATACCCTTAGGATCCTTCTGATCATTTAGTTAAGATAGAAAATCCTACTCTGAATCCCTGTATTAAAAAATATACAGAGGATCATTCTCCTTCAATATTATTTTTAAAATTTTTTGTATCTGGGGTGATAGAGGTTTTCTGTTTTTTTAAATATTTTCTTTAATCTTTAATTTTATTATTTTTATAATAATTTTTATTTTTATTATTCTCTAAATTATCCTTTTGATGGGAAGTAGGGTATAATATATAACTGAAAAGTAAAAATAACTGTTTCATTTTCTGGACTATACTGAGAGTACTAAAAAAGCAGAGTAGAACCTCTGTTAGTTTTTCTTTTTAAGAGTTTTTTGCATTTCTTATTATTATTTTATTAATTTTTTATTTATGATAATAATTGTTAACTTTATCAGTAGTTTAAAAAGTTATGTTTTTATATCTATATTTTTATATTGAAACAGAATTGATTTAAATACATCAATCATAGTAAAGTATAAATAGAAGAATTGACTACTAAAATCTTGCTTGATTACCTGGAAGTAGCCCGGTGGTGTAGTGGCCTATCATCCGGGGCTTTGGACCCCGGGACCGCGGTTCGAATCCGCGCCGGGCTACCATTTATTTTATAAAAATAAATATCCAAACATCTAAATATATAAAAATATAATTAATCCTGTGGTGTAGATGAGGGATAAGATATCTGTAGCCATAGTTTCAGATGGGAAGTATGGACATAGAGCCTACGAGGTTATAAAAAAGAAGTTCCCCTGCGAGTATATTATATTGAAATATAGAGGTAATTTTGATGATATAGAGATAGAAGAAGAAATACTGAAAAAACTTAAAGATTACCATATTTTAATTACCTACCTAAGAGATCCAGATCTTACCTATACCCTACTTGAAGAGATCAGCAACCAAAAGTTAGATAAAAATCCTTTTATAATAGTAGGTATATGGGAAGGTGAAGGTTTCAAGAGACAGGTTGAGAAGTTTAAAAATGTAGTGTGCCCAGATCTACTGTGTAATTTAGATGAGGATTACCTTCAAGACAAATTAGAAGAGTACCCTCAACTACGAGAATTTTTAAGGTACTTTGGAAAACCTAAGGTAAACATCTACTTAAGTAATAACATCATAGAGAAAATAGAGGTCATTAGGGACTCTCCCTGTGGAGGAGTTTCTAAAACACTTAAGGAGTTTCTTGGAGAGAGGATGGATGAGAATACACTGAAAAGGATAGGGTTGAGGGTACAGCACTTCTGTAATACAGGGCGGTTTAGACTGTTCTCTGAGAAGGAATGTAAAAAGGTTAAGGTGGGACAGATACTTTTAGAAGGTATAAATGTTAAAAAAGAGGAGTAAGATAAAAATCTCCACCAACCTCTTTAAGTGGCTCATCAGGTTTTAGATGGGAAAGAGAAGTTAAATAATAAAAAGTATTAAAGCCATATTTAGGGATATTGAAAATATAGAGAATTATTTTTTAATGTCATCTCTTTTTTTATTTATAATTATTTTAATAAATTTTTTAAATAATAATTAATAATTAATCATACTCTCTCCAGGTATGACCGCACTTTGTACATCTATAGAATCTTGTTTCAGGTTCATCTGCACATCTTGTCTGTTGAAGCCACCAGTATGCCTCTAAGTTTCCACACTGAGGACACTCCACCTTAGTAGTTGGTAGTGTATTTACATTCTCGATTACTGCGATTTCCTGTTTTTTGGACTCGATTCTCTCCTTGAGTATAAAGGTTTCACCTTCTTTTTCCATCTCCATCTCAAATTGACATACAGTACATACCCACTTACCATCTTTTGGAAGCATTATGTTATTACATTTTTTACAAAATTTTACCACGATATCACCTTTTCTCTCTAAATTTTAAATAATCCTTAAAAATAGTCTTATGATCGAAGGCCAAATCCATATTCTTTACCTCATCGATAGTAAAAAATCTAGCCTCCTTCGCATCGTCTGATCCCTTAGGAGAGCCCTCTACATACTCTAACACATATACTACAGATACAGTATGACCCCTGGGGTCTCTATTTGGATCTGAGTATACGCCTAAAAGGTCCTTAACCTTGGTTTTTATTCCACTCTCCTCAAAAACTTCTCTTACTACAGCCTCCTCTGTCCTTTCTCCATACTTTACAAAACCTCCTGGAAATGCCCAAAAATCTTTAAAAGGAGGATTTTTTCTCTTTACCAGTAGAATCTTACCATCGACCTCTAAAATACCGTCTACTGTTAAAGAGGGTGACCTATATCTATCCATGTTTATCATCTAAAAAACTATATAGTACCCCTTTAAAAATCATCAACTGATTATAAAAATATGTTTTATTCCAATAAAATCTCATACTATATATAATTTACGATAAATTTTTTTATAATAGTTTATTTTTTATTTTTTATTAATGTTTTGAAAAGTGGAGAGGTAGAAATATGAAAGTAGTTTTTGCATTAGGTGGCTCAGTTGTTATGCCCAGGGAGGGTGATGTAGAGAACATAAGAAAATACGCAGAGGTGTTCAAAAGTATAAAAGACATAGGACATGATATCTGCATAGTAGTCGGAGGGGGCTATATTGCCAGGAAATACATTTCTATAGCCAGGGAGTTTACAAACGAAGCATTCTGTGATGAGATAGGAATATTGGCAACAAGGATGAACAGTATGCTTCTAATCGCCGCCCTTGGAAACTACTCTGTAAAGAAGGTACCAGAGAATTTTAAGGAGGCTGAGATGATATTGAATTTAAACAAGATCGTTGTTATGGGAGGTACCCATCCTGCCCACACTACAGATGCTGTTGCAGCCTCTCTGGCAGAGTATATAGATGCAGATCTACTTGTTATTGCCACTAACGTAGATGGAGTTTACGACAGGGATCCAAGGAAGTATAAAGATGCAAAGAAAATAAAACATCTAACAACAAAGGAGTTGGTAGAAATTACTAAATCCTCCTCTATAGCGGCGGGATCCTCCTCTATAGTAGATCCCTTAGCCTCCAAGATAATAGACAGGGCAAAATTGAGAACTGTAGTTATCAGGGGTACTCCAGAGGAGATAATGAATGTTATAGAGAACAGACACAACGGTACCTTAATTGTACCTGGTGAATAATACAGGGGATCTTTATGGAGAAACATAGGCACTGTTTAAACTGTGGAATATCGATCCCACCAGATGAAACCTTCTGCTCTGAAAAGTGTAAGGATGAATATATAAAAAAGAGAAAGAGAATTATGAGAGCACAGTTAATAGTTCTCTTTGTTATCTTTGTAGTACTGGTGATCTTTGTATGGTTGAGAGGGTAGATATTATTTAAAGAGGTTCTGCAGGTAGTTCAGTAATAAGGTTGTTATTATCCTGAAAAGATCTATGATGGAGTAGAATTTATCTATTATACTCTTATCTTCTATCTCTATATATTCCTCCTTTACTGTATAGTATCCAGATTTTGATATTTTAACAGTTATTGTATTGTTATCACAAGTGTAGGGTATATTGATCCATCTTCCCAATTGTCTGTCGTAATAAAGAACTGTGATCCTTTTATCCTGGGATAAATTATAAGGTATCTCTAAGATAAGGGGTTTGCTAAATTTAGCATTCCTTGGAGATATATAGTATGCCAATGTAGTGTTTGGAATATTTACCTCCTTTATAGATATTTCCCCATCTGTACTTACCCTGGTACCGTTAGGTATTATCAGTATTGCATTTCCAATATTTTTTATCACTGTACCGTATACTATATTTTCCTTTTTAGATTTTCGAGGTGTATTTTTAGCATTGTTGATATTGTAGTTGTTTATTGGTGTGTTTTGGTTATCCTTTTTAGAATCTTTCTTGTTTATAGGTGTATTGTAGTTGTTCTCTTTGTTAGAGGTGTTTCTATTGCTACTGTAGGTAGTGTCTAACTTATCCTCTTCAGGAGATGTAGAGCTACTGTCTTCAATATTCTTTTTATTAGTACTACCACTGTGAGAAGTGTCTGAGTAATCCTTTTCTATAGATACAGAAGTAATATCTTCCTCCTTTTTATCTGTACTTCTCTTTTCAGTAGTAGTGTTGTCCTTATCTGTCTCATCCTCTGTATCTACAGGTGGAGGTACAGGTATGGAACTTTTTATTACTATGTCCCTCTTTATACCTCCAATGTCTAGATGGACTATTGTCCCCTCAGGTATGTTGTTCACCTTATAGGAGTACTTGAAATTACCATTTTCATCTGCCTTTATCTTAGTTGATGCAAATATTTTTAATTTTACAGGTTTTTCTGGGTCTTTTATAGTTCCTCTTATTCTAATATCGTAAATACCCGGAGGGATGTTGGATTTAGAGATTACTGCTATTCCTTCCTTATTCGCCTTTGCACCCTGAGTGACCCACATACCAATTTTCAAACTTACGTATAATCTCTCTGCATTTTTAGCAATAATTTTAAAACTGTTAGAGGCATTAGGTATTTCTACGTTGTTCATAAAGTATTTATATTTAGGGGGATTAATGGAAGGGTTGATCTCAAACCAAATTTTACAGTTAATTTCTTCATTGGGATTTGCCTTTCCAGTTATTGTTATTGTATCTCCAACCTTTGGATCTGAGGGAGTGATTGTTAGATTCGATACTCCATATGCTGGAGATACTATTAGTATTAATCCTAAGATTATAAAGAACAGTTTTTTCATTTAAATCACCTTTTTAAATTAAATTTGATATATTGTTCTTCACATTATACTTATTATAATTCTAATATTTTTATTATTATTTTTATGGAATCACGGAAACTAGGTAAATTTAAACTTAATCCTATCCTTTTGATAAAACTAAAATAAATTTTTAAAATAATTATTTATTAAATATATTCAAATATTAAATATATTCAAATTTTTAAATATAGAACATTAAAAAATAAAAATTATTTAAAAAATATAAATTAGATTTTCCATTTGTTAGTCTATTGATCTTTGAGCAACGGCAACGATCTTCTTTTCTTCTGTGTCGTAGGCTATTGCTATTAAATAACTGTCTGGTATATATTCTAACAACATAGGTAATTCTGGATAATTATTTGACGTAACTTTAGTGTAGTACGATGAAGCAGTGCTATCATTGTACACTGTCCCAATTATGTTATGCACTTTTGACGCATCCAATTCTATACGCTTGTTGTTGATTACAATCTCATGTTCTCCGTTGTCACCAACGATAGATACATTGAACAGGTTGTTGTTTGGATTAGTTCCTATTATTTTTAATGTTAAATCAATATCTTTTTTGATCAATACTACCCCGTATCTCACTGGATTTTCTGGTGTTTCGTTTAGGGCTATATTTACCTCTACTGTATCACTATCTATCTCATATTCTATACTCATATTATATCTTACTACCTCGAATCCACCCACTGCCAATACTTTTACATTATCAGCATCACTTGGAACTCCATTTCCTTCAGTGATTACTACTATGTGCTCTCCATAGTCAGATGGTGTGTAGATAAATCCTGTTCCACCATGAGTAGGGCATAGTGTTCCTGTTCCTACATAACTTATATTTAATATTTTTATCAACCCTGTAGCATTTCCATCTAATAACTTGTTTATATTATCCCTTAAGGATCTCCTATTAGTTATTACATGGAGTGAAACGTTCTCACTTTCCATCTCTGGATTATAGTAGGTTATAATTACATTACTTCCCCTATATGCTATCACATTGAAGTTATTCATTGCCTCTATTATTGTCTTTACAGATTTATTATCTTTAAAGTCTATCGTTATGTTCTTACTAGTATCTTTCTTATCTACTACATTCACAACCGCTTTTACCTCAGGTAGATCTATGTTATAATCTCCACTGATCTTTAAAGTTTTATCATTCTGCCCCATAAATACTATTTCCTTCCCACTTGCAACAATCTTCACTGCTGGACCTGTTGGTGTTTGTTGTGGAGGTGCACTTCCGCCTTTTCCACCACCTCCGCCTACTCCTCCACTTCCACCACCTCCTGCACCAGGTGCTGGTGAAACTGATACAGGTCCTAACTTTTGTGCAATATCACTTACCTTCTCAACTACCTTTGGATCCTCACTATTCACTGTAATTGAAGAAGTAATCTCTACAACCTTTAGAAGTATTCTCTTTACTATTCCTGTATCTTTGGATGGAAGGGGTACTATCATACCGGTATAACCTTTAACAAAGTTTAATATTCCATTTATAACTGGGTCTTTCGTTCTCTCTGCATAAATTATTACTGCCCCTTTATTCTTAATCTCTGGGTTTATCTTCTCAATGTAAGATATTGCAGTCCTTATAACATCTCTCTCGGAACCACTTGCAATGAAGGTATTCTTAGATATCTTTGATACTACATTAACAATATCTTTCGGAGTCTTTTTACCTAAGACCACTGCATTTTTTACCCTTATGTCTTTCAGTACCTCTATAACTTCATTTTCCCTATTTAGTCCATAGTACAATACTGGAGCATCGAAGCTAACTGCCACTGGTGATATCTTCTCGTTGAACCCCTCAACAATTACTACATCCCTTGCCAATTCAGGTTTCTCCCTCTTTATTGCTTTATATACTTCTATGGAGGTTTCCACCCTTGTATCTCCCCAAATTCTCTCAGTTTTTATTTTTAAATTCTTTATACTGTTTTCAACAGTTTTACTTACTGCCACTGGACCCCCAACTATTATAACTTTACTGTATCTCCCTCTTATAAGTTCCCTTTCAGCATCTCTTGATAACTTATTTGTAGGTGTATATATTAGAGTGTACCCCATGGCCTTAGCATAGGGGGCTGCAACAATTGCATCTGCTGGAGTAGATACAACAACTGCTATCTTCTCAGAAGTATCTACAGCTAAGCTGGTAGGTAGTATGCTAAGTACTATCAATAAAGATAGTACTATAGCATAGTAGGTTTTCATATTCTTTCACCCTTGTAGTATTGATAATAATCTATTTGTTTGTTATTATTTTTCTATTTAATATATTTTTCCCTTTATATCTTATATATGTCATTTTTATATCCTACTCATCCTCAACAACCTCTACTCCATATCTTATAACGTTATCCCTCCTCAAATACACTCTGTACTCTGCAATCTTATAGGGAAACTCCATAATAGTCTTTGAATATACAGGATCCCCTGTTAACGTATTAAGAAAACTCCTTAAGTCGTAGGGAGATTTTATATCGTATATACTTTCAGCGCCACTTGAGAGTACCACAGGAGTATCAAACTTTTTCGCCAGGTGCATATTTCTCCTAAATGCCCATAACAACCTGGCCCTCTCATATGGATTTCTCTTTATCAACAACTGTTTAAAATTCAACTCGATAGCTACTCTATGAACACTCCCTAGTCTAGCAAGCACATGATCTAAACCACTATCCCTTCTGTTCAACTCAGGTGTAGAAAGTATATCCACGTCGTGAAGTTCTAAAGCCTGTCTGTTGATCTTTAATAGGCCCCCTTCCACAAGTATCACATCTACCTTATTCCTAAACTTTTTTACGTACCTTACCAACACCTTAGGAGATTCAGATCTTATCTTTACACCTGTGTATATCCTCAAACCCTCCCTCTCTCCGTACTTTTTAACCTCCTCAAAAATTTTTTTATCGTAATTATCATGGTATTGTACTACAATGGAACCGTACCACCCTAACTCCTTAAGTAGTTTAATACCTTCCTCTTCAAATATATGATTTATATCAACTGGATTTTCCACTTCTACACACCCCTAATTTTCTACATAAGGGAATAGAATATAGAAGCCAGTATTACAAACCATATAGTTATACTCATCGTGGTTAGATTTCTTTCGTTTATCAGATACTCCATATACTTTGAGATAGTCTCTGTTATCCTACTGTTAGCCCTTAGATCTCTAACGATTTCAGGAAGGGCGTTCCAGATATGAAATCCATCGAGAGGTAGAGCAGGTAAGAGGTTAAAAAACCCTAATAGTAAATTCAACATCCCTGTCCAGAATAGTGTCTCCATTATAAATACCAAGGACTTAGGAGGTTCAACGAGGATTCCTATCTTACCCTCTGGAGATGTAGTTAATTTGAAAGTCTTCATCTGATTCTCTCTGATAACTGTAATGGTTATACTCTCCTCTGGCCCTATCTCCTTTACTATCTCACGGAAATCTGATAGAGAGGTAATTCTCTTCCCATTTATGGAGTATATTATATCTCCCTCTTTAAGAATTCCACTGGCTGGAAAGTCTTCAAACACCTTCGTAATAGTTATGGATGTTGTTATATTAGATATATAGGGAGTTATTAGAAGTACAAGGAGGAATATCATTATATTTACCATAGGTCCTGCAGATGCTATAGCACCCCTTATCTTCTTACTAACATTTTTAAATTCCTCTCCTATTTCCACAAAGGCTCCAAGAGGGATACCTAGAAACAGTATCAATCCTGTACTTTTTATCTTTAAGTTAAAGGATCTGGCTACAATACCGTGAGCTAATTCATGAAGTGTTATACCCAATATAAGTGCTATAATTCCTGGAATCCATGGGATAACGTCCCCAAATAGTAGTATGATCGGTTTTGAACTCTCCTTAGGTATTGAACCAGTGAACAATCCCACTGTAGAATTTATAAATGTGTAAAATGTGAGGATACTAACTATTACGCTAATAGGGATCAGTAAGAATCCTATCCTCTGCCAAAATCTGTACTTACCTATTTTATCTATAATCTTTAGACCCCAGGATGTCCTCAATATCCCAAAGATCCCATAATATGTCTTCAAACCTTTCTCATCTTCCCTTCTGTAGTAGTAAAAATTTAAAATTATCCAGAGTGTTAGAAATATTAAAATTAAAGTTGTAGACGATATCATAGTTTTCACCATTTATTACAGAAAATAATACTTCTTTTTAATTTTTTAAATAATTTAAATAATAGTTGTTATAATATAAATCACTTCTTAATTAACTTATAATTTTTATAATAATGTTTTTGTATCTTATCATATCATTTTACTAAACTCTAAATAGTGAAAAGAAGAGAATTTATAGGTTATAATAATATATTCCTCTACTTCGAAGACGCAGAATAAATATTAACTATTTTGTTATTAAAATCCTTATCTCAATTTTTAATAAATTAAAGAGATTGTATAAAATAACCATTCTCTTTTTGGTGGTTTAGATGGATAACTCGCTGGAAGATTTTAGAACCTTCTATAGGTTGAAATTCCCCTATGAGAAAATACGGCCTCAGCAGATAAAGATGATGGAAAAGATATTTCACTCTATAAAAAATAAAAATCATCTCATAGTGGAGGCTCCAACAGGTGTTGGAAAAACCCTCTCTTATCTCATTCCTGCCATATACTTTGCAGAGAGAGGTAAGAGGATCATTATACTTACAGAAACTATAGATCAACAGGAGAGGATACTAGAGGAGTTAAACGCCCTAAAACCTAACTTAAAAATATCCTTTATAATGGGAAAGAACAACTTCATCTGTAAGGTCAAAGGTAGTAAGGCAGATGGGCTTTTCTGTAAGTTAAATAGGAGATGTTTTCATCGGCCAAATAGAAGAACCCAGTGTATATGTGGTACAAAGAAAAAGCCTGTAAAGATAGGTGAAGAGATAAGATACTACTGTCCCTTCTGCATCTGTGATTACCAAAAATCTAAGATAGAGTGCTTAGAAGGAGATATCTTAGTTATGAACAACAGTATATTCTATCATATAAAGGAGGAGATCGATGCAAACAGAAAAACTGAGGTTATCATCTGTGATGAGGCTCATAAACTTGAGAAAAGTATTAGAAACTCTGCCACAATAGAGGTAGATCCAGAGGTGGCACTTCGTAGATTAAGGGCCATGGCCTATTATTTTGCTCCTAAGATGCTGGAAAAGTACCTTACCAGACTTAAAGAGAAGTATCCAATGTTAGATGGAGATAATATAGAAAATTACGAGAGGGATTTTTGGAATATAGTCCATAACTATGTATCGAGATATGTAGATATTGAAGAGTGTAAAGATGCTCTCCTTTATTACGGGGAGGAGATAATAGGTACTTCTAAGGGAAATATAGTGGCACTGGGAACTCTACTAGATGGCTACTATCAGATCCGTAGTATAAAGGATAAGATCCTTTCCTTTGAGGAAAATAAGGAATTAGAGAGAGAAGAGTTAAGATTTAAGATTGATAACAGGGCTCTTGTATACTTAGAGTACCACTATGTATCCCAGAAGAAGTTGCCAGATATGTCCCTGACAGATTTTCTAGATAGAATAAAGAACTTGGAATCTATAGATAATAACTTCGTCATATATAGAAGTGGGAAGAGTCTGTTATGTGTACCTGTACTTGTCTCCTCCTACCTTAAAAGACTATACGGCGATGCAACGGTGATACACTGCTCTGCCACCATAGGTAATTTAAAGATACATGGGCTTAAAACTGGAGTGGAATCTTTCGATCCATTGGTCTTAGATAGTCCCTTTCCAAAGGAGAGGAGAAAGATAATCGCTTTAACTGATGGAGTAAATATGAAGTATGAGATAGACTGGAATCTAAAAAGAAAAAGAGCAAATGAAAATATATTTAAACTCCTAAGATCTGCAGAGGCCAATACCTTAGTACTCTTTAGAAGTTTCGAAGATCTTAAGAGTGCCTATAACTACCTATTAGAGAGAGCCTCAGAGTTAAAGGGAAATATATTCTGCTATCACCCAGATATGGATGGAAAGGATGCTAAAAAACTAAAGGAACGTTTTGAGAGAGAGGGGGGAGTACTCCTGGCAACTGGTAGATTTGCAGAGGGGGTGGATATCCCGGGAGAGGCCCTCACTATGGTAATAATAGACAGTCTACCCTTTCCAGTACCTACTCCACTACTCAACAGGGAACAGAGGTTGATAAAGGAGAAACTGTTAAGAAGAGGTGTGGATCCCAAAACTGCCCATTGGAGGTCCTTCTTAATGACATCCTTTCATACAATGTCCAGCACAGTTATACAGATGATAGGAAGGCTTATTAGGACTGAGAAGGATTACGGCATTGTTGTTATCCAGGACAGGAGGTTTTGCCAGTGGGTGGGAGAGGAGATGAGAAAGAGAGGATACCTAAAAGATAAATATATATCAATGAGTTTAAAGAATGCTCTCGAATACATTCCTAAATTTTTAGGTAGATTTAGAAATAATTAGAAAAATAATAATATTAGAAAAGAAAAAATAATGATTATAATAAAAATAAAATAAAGTAAAAATTTTCTAATATCTAATTTATGGGATAATATGAGAGTGTATCTACTTTTAATATTACTATCTTTGATAACAATATTCTCAGGTTGTATAGAAGATGAAAATAATGGGGATGATCAAAAATTAACAAATGATCTAAATCCTGAAGGAAAAACTGTAGTAATAGTATTTTACGCTGACTGGTGTAAGTACTGTAAGGCCCTTGAACCTACGTTAAACCAGTTGGAGAAGGAAGGTATAGAAATTATAAGGATAAACGTTGATGAACATCCAGAGTTGGCACAAAAATTTGGAGTCAGAGGGCTACCTACTGTTATCTACATTAAAAATGGTTTTGAAGTTGGAAGAACTGTCGGCTACGATCCAAAAGAGGTAGTAAATAAGGCCAGGGAACTTTATGAATAATTTTTTAACATATTTTCGGGAAGTAGTATGGACCTACTGATAATATTTATTTCAGGAGTATTTACAGCATTAGGGCCCTGTGTATTGACTGTACTACCTGTAGTATTTACCTATACCTTTGGGATTTCAGAGTCTAAAAAAGAGGCATTTATCATATCTTTATTTTTTGTTTTAGGGTTTTCTATAGTTTTTAGTATATTAGGCGCTATTTCATCAGTTTTTGGCATGCTTTTAGGAATTTACAAGTTAAAATATATTGCAGGAGTCTTAGCAGTAGTTTTAGGTCTATTGATTATGTTCAAAAAGGGTTTTTCATTTAGGTTGAAGGGAAACTTTTTTAGCAGATTTATATCTAAAATGAATAATAAGAACATTTCCTTTAAGTATAAGTTAGTTACCTCTTTTATTCTCGGAGTATCTTACGGTGTTGGGGCCAACGTATGTGCAGATCCTATTTTAGCAGGGATATTAACCTATGTATCTACAAAATCAGATGTAATTTTTGGAGTTTTGGCTTTATTTGTGTATTCAATAGGTTATGGACTTCCAATAATTCTTTTAAGTGTTATGGGTGTTGAGGGTAAGGAGGTATTTAAGAGATTTACCAACTCTGATTTTGTTAATTTTGTCTCAGGTCTTATATTAGTTGTGTTGGGACTCTTTATTATTCTCAAGTAGGATCTAATATTTTTAAAATTTATTATTTTAATAATTAATAATTTAATAAAAAATTTAAAATATTGAAAAGTTAAGGTTTTGCCCAATTAGGTACCGTCCCCCACTCGATACCGAAGACTGCTGGTACAAAAATATAGCAGAAGAGGGTAATTAAAAAGATGCTTATCATATTCAATATAAAACCATTCCTTACCATCTGTGGCATTGTAACATAACCTGTACCAAAGACTATGGCGTTTGGTGGTGTTGCAACTGGGAGCATAAATGCAAAACTTGCTGCAATAGCGGTAGATATCATAAATATCCGTGGATCCTCACCTATTGCAAGGGCAAAACTGGCCATTATTGGCATCATTAAGGTTGTTATGGCTATATTTGACGTCATCTCTGTAAGGAAGATAGTTAGGGTAACTACGATAAATAGAATCACAATCGGAGGCATTCCCTCTAAGAACATAAGTTGATCAGCCATCCAGTTGGCCAGCCCACTTTTCACAAATGCCTTACTAAGGGCTATACCTCCTCCAAAGAGTAGAAGTATTCCCCAGGGTATCTCTTTCGCACTATCCCAGTCAAGGGCAAATTCACCTTTACGAAAGTTTACAGGAATCAGGAAGAGGGAGATTGCAGAGATCATGGCTATTACTGTGTCATTTACAAAGGGTAGAAATGTCTTTATTCCAGGTATTACAATGTCTCCTATTGTCTTTGGTGAACTGTTGATCCATGCTAGAGCTGTAAGTATGAAAACTAAAAGGACTATTTTTTCACCTTTACTCCATGGTCCCAATTTTTCCAACTCCTCCTCAATTATTCTTTTACCTCCAGGTATTTTCTTCATCTCAGGAGGGTTAGTCAGGTATACAAGTACAAACCATGAGATAAAGAGGAAAGTCCATGAAATAGGAACCCCTATTGCAAGCCAGTGAGTGAAGGTTATCGGAGGGGCATCGGGAAACAGGATAGGTAAGGTACCAACTAATATGGCATTTGGTGGTGTACCTATTATGGTTGAAACTCCCCCAATTGTCGCTGCATAGGCAATTCCAAGCATCAACGCTACACCAAATCTGGAGTTGTTAGATTCAACTCCCATCTTTGATATATGAAGGAGTATAGCGAGGGCTATAGGCATCATCATCATTGTAGTTGCAGTGTTAGATATCCACATACTGAGGAACGCTGTAGCCACCATGAAACCAAGAACAATTTTTCGAGAACTTGTACCGATCATCTTGATTATCATAAGGGCCAGTCTCCTATGAAGTCCCCATTTCATCATTGCAGCGGCTATCATGAAACCTCCCATGAAGAGAAAAATTATCGGAGATGCATAACTTGGTGCAACCTCTTTGATCTCACTGACTCCAAGTATAGGGAGAATTACTAAAGGTAGCAGGGCAGTTGCAGGTAGAGGTATTGCCTCCCCTATCCACCATATTACCATTAATAGGGCTAAAGCTGCTACACACTTCATTTCAGTAGCTTTCTTATAGATCTTTTCGTAACTCTTAAGATCTTTCTCCCTTAACCACTCTATGAATGCTAACTTATCGATTATTTTTCCATCCTTTACCATCCCAAGTTTTGAGGCTTCCTGAAGCAGTTTATCATCTAATTCCACGAGATCGATAGCTGTATTAAGGAATGTATTTGGTGTGGGAATTAAGAGGAGGACTGTAAACACAAGTAATCCAAGAATAAGAGATATTTTCTGTCTTTTTGAATACTTTTTACTCTCTCTATCTGAAGAGGGCCCAGTGGGAGTATTTGAAGTAGATTCTATATCTTTTTGTTCTTTTTCATCTCTCATGGTATTATACCCCCTTCTCATCTTAAAGTAGATTTGAAAAAGATTTGTAGGTATTAATAAAAGGCTATCTCCAAAATGTTTTCTAGACATATTAATTTGAAGTTTTATTAATGAATCTAGATCAAAAGTTTTAAAGGAAAGGCAAAAAATTATCTTTAATGAATTAAGTAGTGCGAAAGTAATTAATTTAATCCTATTTTCATCAAAAACTTCCCTAGGTAAAAGATTTAATAATTATTTAGTATAAAGGATAGAGAGTATAAAAAAGGTTGTTATAAGAAAATTCTTTAAACCTCTCTAGATATTATTAAGATATGTTTATATCATTAAATATTATTAAAGATTATATTAATTTGTTTCTTAGTCTCTATTAAAGGATGTTAGAAAAATAATAAAATATTTATTATCTATCGAAGATAATCAATGAAAAAATAAATATAGAACTATTAATATAAAACTATTAGAGTGTTTCTGAGTACTAAAAAATGAGAAGGGAGTTTTCTATCGGTATATGAAGTATTCAACTGTTAAATCCTATTAGAGAGGATTATTTTTTTCAATTTTAGGAGTAGATAGGGGATTTTTTATTTTTAAATTTTTTATTTTGAAACATTTTTTCTTTATTTTTTGTTTTATTATATCCATAATAATTTTAATTATTACTATCATTTTAATTATATTAGGCAAATTTAAGAAAGAGAAATCACTAGGATACCTCCATCAAAAAAAAGATAGTATTTCTGATTGGATATTACATGAAAATTTAAATTAATATAATGAATCTAAAATAATTTTATACCATTATCTTTTGACAGTTCCACTTGGAGGTACTATGGAGATACAATACGACAGTATAAAGTTAGATTTTTGGGCTTTTCTACGAGAGGCCTATAAAAAAAATATAAAGTTAGATCTAGGACATTTTATTATATTGATAAAGTTGTTAGAGATAAACAGGGAATATAACAACCTCATTAAAAAATATGGTAAAAAAGATGCGAGAAAAATACTGGAAGATAAGGGAGTATTTTCCAAGAATTCAGAGTATGTATCAGGAGAGTATCTAAAAAAATACATATCTCGTAATAGTAGAGGAGCGGTGTATTCGAGAATTAAGGACCTACAGTCCTTAGGGTTTGAGATAAAAACTAAACCTGGGGCCTTAGGGGGATACAAATTACTAAAAACTCCTAAGTGGTTCAAGGTGTTAGATTAGTTCTTATCGAAGATCTTTTTTATATAGGGCTCAAAGGGTACAATATCTTCCCTCTTTATAGGAACAATTGTGGCAACCTTCAATATTCTTTTCTCGGGATTCAGTCCTATAGTTAATGTCCCTGGAGTGAGGGTTATACTACATGCTAAGAGTACCTGTCCTATTAAACTGTTTATCTCAGTTTCTATTTCTACAACTTGGGGGTCTATATCACCATTTATACTCCTCTTTACTACATCCAACCAAGCCTCACTTAGAGCCTTCGCCAGTATAAACAGATACTCTAAGACATCGAGGAGTAACATGATACACACCAAAGAATTTTATAATAAAAAATAATTATAATTATCAATAATTACAAATAACTATATATATCTTATGCTTAATATAGTTATTAAAAAAAGGTGATACTGTGAAAAATGAGGAGATACAGAAACAACTTTACCAGATCGAGATCTATAAACAGCAGATAAATAGATTACAGGAGGAGTTAGGGAAAATAGAACTTATAAAGTTGGAAATTTTAAAATCTATAGAGTCTATGGAGGGGTTAAAACAGTCCAAAGAGGTACTCATACCTCTCGGTGGTGGAGTATTTACCAAAGCGACAGTCCACGACAGTGAAAAAATTATCGCCAACGTAGGTGCTGATGTCTTTGTTGAGAAACCTATTGATGAGACTATAAAAGATTTTAAAGAGTCAGTTGAGGAGTTAAACACTGCAGAGAATAAGATTAGAGAACAGATATCAAAAACATTAGCAGCCATAGAAAAACTTCAAAAAGAGTTAGAAAGTAAGATCAGTGTAATGGAAAAGGGACAAACTCCAGAGAGTAGTTAATAACTTAAATCTTTCTCTTTTTTATAATAGTTTATTAAATGGATGTGCCTCTACTGGGTTTATACCCATCTCTTTTGCAGCCTCTGCAATTACCGCATCTGTCATTGCTATTGCTGGGAATGTTAACTGAGCGTTGTCAATAGGTCCATAGAGGACAAAGTCACCTACAGCCATGGTCTGGATAATGTTAGCCCCTATATCACATACATGGTGCACATCCTTTGCGAGTTGGGTGTGTCCAGATTCTCTTAACTTCTTTCTAAACTCTCTCAACCAATCCCATGCAGAGGGTATGTTGTGAATACCACTTCCTACTGGTAATCCTAACTTCGCCTTAACTGCAAAGGAGGCCCTTACAGCAGGACCTGCTCCATTACCTAGAGGTGTAACTGCAACGTCTATTAATGGATACTTTATACCTGCCTTCTCTGCCAACTCCAACATTCCAGTGTCTGCTGTTTTACCTCCATTTAACAGTACATTCAGTTTACCCTCAACAGATGGATCCATAGGATCGAAACATAAAACAATTGAGGCCTCTATATCGCTCTCTACCAAGTTCTGAAACTCTTCCTCTTCAATGGATACGTTGATAGAGTTATAGATACACTGATCTGCATATCCTGCCTCTGTTGCCCTCCTTGCAGCAGCCATTCTTGCCTCTCCAGATGTAGAGTCTAACAACATTGGACCATCCCATACTTCAGCAACAAAATCAATATACTTTACCAATGCCTCTGGGTTCCCTCCAAATACCTGGACAAGGGCTGGGTTTCCAGTAATATCTTCCATTTCAGCCTGTTTATTTATTAAATCCTCTGCAGCAGCTTTGTCGAATATACCTTTTCTCTCATCCTCTACGATTTTATGTCTCGCATAGAATATGGTACCTGACAATCCTGTTGGATACTCTCCTGGCTGACCACCGAATTTCCTTCCTGCAATCTCAATTACCATCTGTTCCCTGTCAAACTTGAACATGGTGCCACCTCTCTTTTATCTCATATTCATAAATAGTAATATATTTGGTAACAATTTTCCTATCAATATTGTAATAATAAGACCAATTATAAACCCATATACAATTCCTATATCTCTACCAGCCTTTTTACCTAACCTCTGCATTATTTCGGCATTTGTATTGTCCACCATTTCATCGATTTTATCTAACTTCTCCTGTAACTCCTTATACTCCTTAGAGGGAGTTATTACTGAAGGTGGAGTCTCTACCATCTAATCACCCTAAAAGTATTTTTAAAACTACGGGTATTCCAACTAATACTATAGCCAGTATAGAGCCCAAGATAATACCTAAAAGGGATCCTGCCTGAACCCCAGAACCTAATCCTAAATCTCTCGTCATCAATCCAACCTTATACTCTAATGAGTCCATAAGTTTTTTTGTAAATTCCAAATCTGGTTTAGCAACTGTTGGTAATCCACCCTCTTTTTTCTTTATATCTATCTCTTCAGGGTCTTCCTCTGTAGCTCCAGGGTCCTTAGAGATGCACTCCTTTATAGCCTGGGTTATCTTGTCAATATCTTCAACATCTATTAGATCCACCACTTCAACGATCTGTCTCTGGAATCTTTCAACAGCATCCTTTCCAACGTTTTCTAAGAAAGGTATTGCTCCTTTTGCCCCTATGATACCTCCATCGTCTCCAATACCATTCTCATATAGAGCTTTGAAACACTGTCCTGTAATATGTCCCTGTACCTCTGAACCACAGAGTATCATAAACCTTATGTTTGGATTTGAAATATAGTTTGCTATTACCTTCTCAATTCCCAGGTTTTCAGTATGGCATGGACCTGCAATGGCAGCCCCAGCCTCAATGGCAGCCTGTTCCAAACCATGAGATCCTAATGTAACAACTCCGACACAACTCTCTGGATTTCCCACCACATACTCCCCACTAACAATGGGCCATCCTGGAGCTGGTTCTCTCTTCTCTGGCATTATCCCACCTCTTTATAGCAATGAAAATATCAACAGTGAAAGAAACAGCCCAATGGCTATACCTTGGATCTTTCCGTTATAGTATCCTGTATTAAATTTTGATATAAGTGCAGCATCGTTTATCTTTTCATATATTATCTTTGTCCTAGCTTCTAACAGTGCTAACTCTGGTGAGTAAGGTTTTATAGTAGTTGTATCTTCCTCCTCCTTTTCCTTTCCACCCTCTAAATCCAAGATCATAGGTTCCTCATCAAGTGCTCCAGGATTTTCAAAGGTAATATCCATTCTGTTATAAAGAGATATTAATTCAATATTATCCATCAAAAATTTAAGTATATCTACCATCTGCAGCACCCCCAACAGTTAAAGATTATTGAAGTAGATTGGGATATAAACTAACTAGCAATACTATAATCAGCAGGGCTACCCCCATAGTTATCCAGAAACCGAAAAATACTCCCTGGAAAATACCTCCTATACTGTATACACCCTCTCTACCAGGATAGGACTTCAAGGGAGGATTTCGTGGATCTAAGGAGTTCTCAAAGGCCTTTGCTAACTTCTCTAACTTCTCTATTTCACTCCTAACAGGGTTTAAATCTACCATTACAATATCTTCTCTTGTTTCTGCAATCAGCCCCGAATCCACATCCATTACTATTCCCAACTCGGGACATACCTTTACTATATCCATGAAATCACCTTACATCTCTCTCTTAGGTAACTCTGGAGTATAGTATACAGCACAAGCATCCTTTAATGACTGTTTTATGAACTCTCTGTATACTACAGCCCAAAGTACTAAGGAGGCTATAGTAGATATTACATCCAACTTAGCAATAGAGAACATAAACCATGTTAAAAATCCACAGGCTACGGCCAAAGTTAATGTCCTTTTATGGCTTTCGTTAGGTCCTAAACATGCGTTAAATGGATGGAGTATAGCCATACCTGCTGCAATAAATGCCAAGGCCATAACTCCATTATTTATAGATCCTGGGATGATGATATTTGGAAGAAATCCACCTGCATAGGCTGTACAGAACCCCATAATTGAGAGAGCCCCCATAAGGGACAACTTGGTCATACTCTCAACCATGATAGGGATCTTCATACCTATAGGTTTTACAGTTAACCTACCTACTATATATCCTAGGACTATAGATATCACTGTCACAACTATTGGAATGATGTACAGTATCTCATTACCAACATTCAACTCCTTTACCAGCGTATTTACGAGATATATACCTGATACTGAGGATATTATACCCATTCCTAAACTTAGCATACCTATAGATGGTACCCCTGTCCCCAGTCCATAGGCTGCAACCTTTCTTGTGGTATTTGCACCTGCAACAGTAGCTGCAGAGGCTAGTAGACCTCCCAATATCATAGATACCTGTGGGAAAAACTGTGAAATATACATTCCCAAGATTGCAAGTACAGTACCTACTATTATAATCTGATTTTCAGGGTAGAGTTCTGCAGCGTGTCCTCCACCACCATGACTCATAACAACACCTCAACTCAATATTGAAATTATTATAATAATTAATAATTTTAATTAATTTTTTAATTAATTCCTAACGCCATTAAAACTACTATAATTCCAGTTAGTAGGGACGCTATAAAGGATGCAATAATACCATTTGGTATTTTCTTGAACTTGGGGTCGTGGAACCCTTCTATAGTACCTCCTATATTATAGGATGCCAGTACTGCATTCATGAAGAAAAATCCTACTGCTGTAATTCCAGCAACTTCTGGAGAGAAACCTAACTGTATAAGTGCCGCATATGCAAGTGCTCCTCCTAAACCTCCTAAGGCTGCTCCAATTAATCCACTAATGAAACATACTGTAGGAACTGCATGTCCTGTAGTACCTGGGGTGATGTAAGACTTTTGATAGTCCCCTGTAATTGGATCTTTTTCACACTTATCTGCCGCTGGAACTACCCCTATACCAAAGACGTAGATCAACTGTCCCATTAGCATAGTTAAACCTAACATGATCATAGAACCAACTGCACCTGAGAGTAAGATAATTGCCCAGTGTATAGGATTGAATATATTAACTCCACTCTGGGCAGCTATTGTTGCAGCAGCCATTAAACCAGTGAATCCAGCCCCTGCTGCCAACTGGGTAGTACCTGTACCTATCCCTGTAGATGTAGCCATAGCTGCAGGAGCTCCACCTACTGGAACAAAGTGAACACTTGCGTTAATTATAGCACCTGCCAAAGTGATCTCAACAAAAGGGATTAGTAAGGTTATATCCATCCTATCACCACTTCTTTATCTATCGGTGTATGGTCCATACTTTTTCCTTGCATAAACTTCCACTAATCTGTTTAAACATGCTGCAATTGCCACTATAATTATACCTACTATAATAGCAATTAGTGATTTAGATACTAGATCTCCTCCGAGAGGATTTCCAATAACCTCCCCAACTATACCTCTCCAACCGTCGAGGAATACTATTAAACCAAATGTAAGGCCAGTTAAAGGACCTCCTAACTTGGAACAGAAGTAGGAAGAATCCATACCGTTCCTAATACCTACCTCTGCCTTGATGTCAATATCCCCCTGGTTTGCAACAGGGACTCCTCCACCAAATGGATACTTCTGATACTCCCTTTCTGCACCGTAGTGGACGTCTCCAGTTGATGAACCTATAGCACCTACTGTAATACCGAAGATCAGTGCTACTAACGGCAGTGGAAATGGATTGCCCAACATGGTAGTTGCTAAATAGGCCGCTAGTAACATACAGAACACTGCAATAAATCCATGTCCAACTATAGGCCCTAAATGTGTTATAACAACATCTAAGTATACAGGCTGACCAAAGTTTTTAGACTGACCTACTATTCTCCCAAAGTATGCACTAACAGCATATGCTCCATGTACAAAGGCTGCAATACCTGCCCCAATAACTAATGCCAAAATTACATTTATTCCAATATTCATAAGTGCCCATGCAACAGTACCTGCTACAGCGACATAGAGACCATAAGATACAGGCTCTCCAGATATAGCCTTGTTAAAGTACCTATGAATATTACCCATTTGTGGTGCTAACTGTACCTGTGAGTTTGGGTTTGACTGAGAACCTACATCAGACTCTAAATCTTCTGCACATCCTGCTACAGTAGCTGCAGCACTTGAAAGTGCTAAAGCTCCAAGGATTAATAGTGTTGAATCCATAGTTTCACCCCGATCCATTAAAAACAAATTATTTCTTTATTATTATACTAGTATATATATTATTTTCGGTTTAATTTTATAAAATAAGGCTAAATAAGGATTTTTTAAAGAATAATTTAATTATAATAAAGAATTCTTTAAATAAAATATTTTAAAATTAAAAAATAATAAAAAAAGATTTAATTAGTGTGCTGGAATAATAGGATCTCTCTCTCCTGCTGGCTCAAACTCCCTCAGTGCTCCTCTTGCAAACTCTTTTCTTGGATGAGCGAAGTCGAATATCAGTAGTGGATCTGCAAAGGCTATCTTGATCAGTGGGTTAAGAGCAAAGGCATCTCCTCTTGCAGAATGTGCTGCCTGAACTATACCAGCGTACTCTCCCTGGTGTCCTACGTTCATTGCGTAGTTTGGATAGTTTGGACCTCTCAACTCCAATGGAGAGGATTCATCGTTTCTAATGGACAAGGAGTTTGCAGCACCACACTGATCCTGTAGGTCGTATCCGTAGAACCCTAATCTACTGTGGTACTCCTTGTGTAGTATCTGACTTAAGTACCAGCCGTTAACTCCAGCATTTGAGTTTCCAGTTGCCATACATACTGAGATACCAGATGCTGCCGCTGTAACTGCAGCCCTCTGGGAACCTCCAAAGTGGTCCTCTAAGAGGGCTGGGTACTCGTCGTACTGCTCCAATGCATAGAGAGTGACCTCTGTTGCAATGTCTTCAATAACATCCATACTTGGTTTTACTCCGTTTATTCCATACTTCTTCTCTACGTAGTCGTATCCGTAGTAGGAGAAGTCATCTAATATGTCATCTGTATATGCTGCTGTAGCGTACTGGGTGAATCCAACCCCTCCAGACATGTAGGAACCTAGCCATATTTGGTCGTAGAGCATAGCCCCTGCTCCTACAACCTCTAAAGCCTGCTCTACTGGATCCTCACTTACTCTGGAGGTCTGTACAATATCTGCCAATATACCAAATGGTATTCCTCCTGGCTCATTTGGACCTCTTGCCCTTCTTGCAGGTAGTGCTGTACCCATTACGATAACGTCTGCGTGTTTTGCAGCGTAGGAGAAGTCTGCAATTGCTGCCTCTCCAGCACAGAGTTTGTATGCAGTAATGAAGGACATTCCTATCTGCATTGCACTCCATCTTGCTATTGTACCTCCATCACACACTCTACCTACCAAGGTAGGTACCCTGGATACCTGGTAGGTTTTTTTACCTATTGCTGCCTTCAACTGTTCTGCTTGCTCCTCTGGGAATAACTTGTTTATATCTATTAAGAACTTCTTATCGATCTCATCTGCTAACTCGTCATCTCCAGTAAATATCCTAGCGTAGGAGTCCCATACTAATGCAGGGTCTACCTCAACCATGTGCTCCTGAACAACTGCCCCCCCTGGTAGTGCGTGGTTGATTACCTCCATGTACTCGTTTATAGTCTCTGGAGTTACCTCTACTCCCAATCTCTTCTCAAGTACTGCATGTGCAGTGTCCATACCTACAATAACAGTCCTCCTTATATCGTCCCACATCTGCTGCATAGCGGCGTTGTTCATGAAGTGTAAGTCGTCCCCCTCTACTATGTAATCTGTACCTGAGAGTTTGTAAGGCATTAACTTTCTCTGTCCTAGTGGAACTCCAATATCTGGGTTGTAGAATGGAATACCTCCTCTCTTTTCTAAGTATTCCTTTGCATGTTCTACGAACTCCCTCTTTCTCTTTGACTGCTTCCATCCTCCATAGATGTAGAACTTAGTATACTTCTCCTTTGGATCTTCCTCAAACTTCTCCTTTAATGCTTTGAGGAATAATCTCTTTTCTGCCTCCATCATATTCACCTCAAAAAATTTTTAATAATAGTTATATTTTATAATTCTTTAAATACTTCATCTGTAGGCATGTACCCTCCTAAGGTTCTGGCTCTGTGTATTCTCTTAACTACAGTAATAAGTTCTGTATCTTCTCTCATTGGGATATTATCTTTTCTGTATATTGTTGTTATCTCTGCCAACTTCTCAGGTGGTAGAGGCTCTCCAACATCTACTGGCTCATCTAGAGGCTTCCCAACCTGGTCCTTTACATAGAGTACATGCCCTGTTTTCTCGTCATATACGTACCTCTGTAGTGCGTCGAACATCAACCCATTTTCATCTAATCTCAGGGAGTGTCCATGTACTGTAGCCCCTCTTATACCACAGACTGCTGGATCGTAGAATGCAGTATCTATACAGAAGTTCTTTGCAATCTCCTCTAAGTTACTCTCTCTCATCTCTATAACCTGTCTTCCTGAGAGAGTACCTGTATCTACTCCTCTGAATCTCCACATGTAGGTTCTTGCCCTATCGTATGGTTGTGCTGGAGCGTTGTACATGGAATCTGTAAACTGGATGTATCTTATTCTATGTCCTTCCTTAGCACCACTTATAGGTTCAACGAGATCTCTGACGTAGTCTTCAGGAAGATCCATCTCTTCTAATGGTGGATGGACAGTCTTGTAGTCCTCTCCTGGCTGTCTGTGTCCCATGATCTTTACAACGTCGTCATCTGGGATTTCTCTCAACTTCTCCAACTGGATATCTGGGTTCATATGGTTTCTTCTGTTCTGAGCAATTCTTGTTTTACCTGGATAGAATTGAGGTGTGTATGCCATAAGATCACCTCTTATTTTTTATATTTTTAAGATTGTCTTTAATCTTTTTGATAATTTCATCGATCTTGGATTGAGGAGGAGATTCTCCTCTCACAATACCAGATACTATATCTACTATAGTACCTTTAGTTACAGGTTCAAGGGGCATGACGTCCCTTGTTTTTATTCCCACCTTCGCGAAATCCTCCATATCTACAGGAGTTTGGCAGACCACTATCGTTGGTATCTCCACGTATCTCAAGAAAAGTCTTGCTTTGTATACAATATGACTTTTAACATTCCCAAAGTGTATTATACAGAGTTTATGTCTGTTAACCTGCTCTGCCTCCTCTGGTTTTATACCAAATGTAGACCCTAAACTACCATGGGGGGCGTCATGGGGAATACCACTACCAGCATTTAGAACCAAGACACTAGTTTGAATACCAGCCTCTCTTATCCCATAGGTTATCTCACACACTGGCTTTGTAATGTGTCGTCTCCCTGGAGACATGGCTACAACGACTACATCGTTTCTTAGGGCCTCTGCAAAGGTTCCTCTCTGGGCTAAGCCCCCTCCTTCCCCCAGTCCCATCACTGCCCTACAGTCTATTATCTGTTCCCTTCTCCCCACAGGCATAGAATCACATCCTATTATTCTTTAGAAGATGTCTCTTCATCTTTCTCCTTAGGTATTATCTTCACTGCACTGTCAAATTTACTCCTTGGATCTGTCAATCCGATAAGGGATCTGTCCATCATATTCACTACTCTTTCACCGTACTTTATATAATCTGTCACTGTTGCCTTATCTCTAGTAAATTTACCTACCTTTATATTGTATCCAAAGGGAAAGAGGGATTTGCAGATCTCTTCGATCTTCTCTATTTCACTGTCATCTTTTAAGGTAATCCAAAACCGCCCTGCCATCACTGTAAGTTCCACTGGAACCCCATGTACGTTGATCACCTTTCTCTCAGAGTGATTCACTGGAGTGCCCCTTGCAGGACCGTAGTATACAGTTTTTGGTAGAGGTTGGCCATGAATAATGACCCTCTCTACCGTATCTAGAGAATATATCTCGTTAAGGAACTTTTCAGTGGTTGTTGCTTTTAAATATCTGTGGGGAAATACCTCAACCTCTATCATAACTCCAACCTGTTAATTTATTGGAACATGTCTTTTATCTCAAGAGCCCCTTCAATAACATACTTCAGAGGCTCTCTGAATTCGTCTATAGCACCGTATACAGTTCCAACAAGTGCTGAAGTCCTCTCTGGAGAGAACATCTGAGTACCTGCATCTACACACATCGCAGCACATACTGGTGGGATAGCGAACCCCTTACTGTGCCTTGTAACTATGTGGTTTCCAGTGAATATACCAGGACCTCCTCCACCGTAGATGGAGTGGGAGAAGAAACTAAATCCTACTGCAGTACCCTCTGCTCTACCGAAGTCAACACCTGGAAGACCTGTCTCATACTCTAGTATATCGTTGTAGTAGAGGATAGTTGATGCGACGTTCTGAGCAGCCCTTGCAGCACCACAGTTTACAATAACTGCTGCAACTAATCCTGCTGCAGCGTAGGCGTTCCACTTGGCAATATCTAATGGTTTATACAATGTATATCCAGACTCTAAAGTTTTATCTTCAGCTATTACTTTGTCCTCTAAAGCCCTTTCAACTATAGAGGCTACAACTGTACCTACTGTACCTTTTCTGTTTGCCTTAACTAAGTCGATAACTAAGTTATCAGCGTTTAATCCCTGGTATGCAAGACCTAACAGATGTAGCCTCTCAAAGGATCCTATGGCATCTCCCATCTCAAACATTGCAGTTTGTTCCATAATAGATGCCAGTGCAACTGCATTCATAATGTTCTTCTTTGTTGTTGCTACGTAGTGGTTTACCATAATGTTTCTTAGTGCATAACCTAAACCTTCCATGTTAGAAGGAGCGCCTAACAATGAGGCAATGTTACCTCCCATATAGTCCATTACTTGTGGGTACCTACCTATAATCGCAGCATGGACTAGAGGTGCATCGAACATATCGATGTTAAAGGTTTTGATTATAGCCTCTTTTAAAGCCATTGCAGTATTTAACATAGATACAGAGTACTCTGCTGCTATCTCTAATCTTCTAGATGGTAACTGTACAACTGCCTGCTTTCCACCGTTAATTGCCTTAATAGAGGTATCATCCTCAGGAGATACTCTTAAGATCTTTTCTACCTCTTCTAAAATAGTTTCAGCATTTTCTACAATTGGTAAGTCTAAAGTTCTTCCAGGTATTTTACAACCTTTTCCTCCAAGAGTTCCAGTTTTTAGACTGTTCTCAATTCCTGCTAAGTTGACTGCTACAGTTCTCTTAATATCCTTTACTAACTTCTTTATAACTGGGTTGTGTAGCGGACTAATTGCCTCTACTGGTACGTTCTCCTCTACAAGATTTCCTTTAGCATCGTATAAGCATATTGTATCGTTGTACTTTTTCATATCAACCACTCTTTACTTTTTATTAGCCATCATTACCTTTTATCGGTTAATACAATATTTATAAATTTTCTATTAAAACTAAATCGAAAAGTATATATATTCTTTTAAAACCCTAAGATTGTATATTAATATATCTGAATGGAATATTTATTTTATTAAATTTCATATATGATTATTTTTATTATTAAATATTTATTATTGTATCATATTAAATGTTTAATATGGGTTATAAAAATGTCAAATGATATCATGAACTTTGATCTTAGCAACTTTCAGAGTTTATGGGATACAGAGGAAAAAGAGGATGTACTTAAGGATAAATCTCAACTTTTGGTAGATTTAAAAGGAGAACCTGGTAAAAACTGTGGAGGTTTCTGTAGATTCTGTTATTTTAGGAAATTAGATAGGGATAATATAACACCTTTTGGATGCAAAAACTGCACATATCAAATAGGCTGTGATTACTGTACATACTCTGTAAGAGAGATTAATGGAGATTTTCTCCCACTACCACTGGTTATACAACAGGTTCAAAGTGCCCTCTTCTTTCAGAGGTATAAGAAGGTGAATATTACTGGTGGGGGAGATATAAGTTTCTATCCAGATCTAATACCTCTCTGTGAGTATATCGGTAATATGGGTTTAAAGATACACTTAGGATACACCTCTGGAAAGGGTTTTAAAGATTTAGACACTGCAAAAGTTCTTGTAGATGCTGGGGTGGACGAAGTTACATTCTCAGTATTCTCCACAGATCCAGGGATAAGAAAAGAGTGGTTAAATGATAGAAACGCCGAGATATCTTTAAAATGTCTCCAGTACTTCTGTGAAAACTGTGAGGTACACTGTGCAGTAATAGTTATTCCAGGGGTCAACGACGGAGAGGTTTTAAAAAAGACGTTGTCGGATTTGGTAGATTGGGGAGCAAGGGGAGTTATATTGATGAGGTTTGCAAACACCACTGAACAGGGTCTTATACTAAAAAACGCTCCAATTATAGAGGGCATAACCCCCCATACTATTGAGGAATTTAAAAATATTGTGAAAGAGGCCCATGAAAACTTTGGAGACAATATCAGAATCACTGGAACACCCCTCTACGATCCCTTAACAAAGGCACCCTTTGCAATAACCTATCATGAGCATATACTTGAAAGATTGAGGGATAAGGTAGAGGCTGAGGCTACTATAATCACTGGAAGGATAGCCTATAATTTTCTTAGAAAAGTATTTCAAGATACGCCAGTTAATGTTGTCAAGGTAAATAAGGATATTGCAGATCTTATTACAGCAGAGGACTTAAAAACAGTAGACCCTAAGGAGTTGAAAGACACAGTATTTATTCCACCTCTAGCCTTTGTCCATGACAGGATAGCAGAGGAGATACTAAACAGAGATGGAGGAGATCGGATGGTACTTAGAGGTGTGGATAAGTTAACCTTAGATGGAGAGATAAGTGGTACCTTGACAGAGGAGGAGGTTTTGGAGTTTGAGAGAAGGGCTTTTACTGAGTTAATAGAAAAGATAAACTTTTTTGGGAAAAGGTAGTCTTTTTGCTGACTCTGCTATTTTTGCTCTGATGTAATTATCCTTTATTGAATGTCTGTTTAGCTGGAATGGTAAGAAATTCTGCTTTTACTAATAATAGTAATAAATATTTTATTTCTAGTCTAGATGCTGATAAAATACTATTATCTGTTTTATACTTCCACAATAATATCTCTTCTCTGTTGAGGAGGTAAAAAACATGTTTTTTACTTTCAACAAACTATATACTTTATATCTGAGTTATTACTAATAAGTTGGTACTACCGTCTGTCTTATATTTCCTACTTTAAAATATTAATTTTACCCTAATTTCCATCAAAAAAATTCTGATAATAATAGTTATAAAATAAAAGTATAAGAAGAAGGTATTAAAATCAGAATAAGAGATAATCTCCTGGGACGCTCTAAGGTACTATGGAAGTGGAGTAGATCCTTCTTAACAGATTGCTATTATTAATTTTATTAAAAGTATTATATTTTAATATTTTCTCAGTCTTTTTATTATTTAAATCATTATTTTGATGGGAATTGAGGTTAAAATAAAAACTTCTATTATCCCATTTTCATTATTCTTTAATCACTACTGATGGGAACTAAGGTAGTAATCCTACTTATTTATCCGGTGTTCAATATAGAAAGAAAAGGTTATTTTATTTTTTTACATCTATCAGAATTTTATTCATTTTATTATTCCTCTTAAGACTTTTATTTTTATTATAATAATTATTATTCCTCTAATCCCAGTCTTGATGGGAATCAAGGTTTATAAACTAACTATTCCAAACTTACAACGATTACAGTGATGTTATCTTCACTTCTTTCAAGTGCCAACTTAACAAGTTTTCTACAGGCCTCTTCAGGTTCGTAGGATCTTACGATCTCTGCAATTTCTCTGTCATCTACGTAATCATGGAGGCCATCACTACAGAGTAATAATGTTCCCTTTAGTTTTATTCTGTAGATATCTGGCTCGATATTTTCTTCAATACCTAAGGCTCTTGTAAGTACGTTTTTCATTGGGTGTTTCTTGGCATCTTCTTCATCTATGATGTTTGTGTTGAGGAGTTCCTGGATGTAGTTGTGATCCTTCGTATGCCATACGTTGTCATCATCTATGATGTAGGCTCTACTATCTCCAATATTTGCTATGACGCACTCTCCATTTTTATTTAGTAAGCAGGCTACAAGTGTACTTCCCATCTTTGCTCCAACTATATCACTGTAGGCTAAGATCTCTCTGTTGGCATTTTCAAATGCTTTTTTAAGTAGATCTTCCGGTTTGCCCTGGGATCTCTTGATGGTTTCCTTTAACTCCATTATGGCTATCCTACTTGCTTTTTCTCCATAGGCATGTCCTCCCATCCCATCTGCCACTGCGAAGACGTAGTATTTACCTATTTTTTCTGCCAGGTAAGCATCTTCGTTTTTCTCCCTTTTTCCCTTCACTGAAAGGGCTGAGAATTTTATTTTATTCATTTCTCTTCCCCAATGAGTTTTTTCAACTCTTCGATTATCTCTCTTTTTTCTTTTTCAAGTTGTTTTTTTCTTCTCTTTCTGTATTTATAGTATTTATTTCCGAAGTAGAGGGACATAAGAAAGATTACAGCTCCTGAGGTATAGAGATAGTAGTTGTTTACATAGGGAGCAAAATCTTCTTCATTAGGTATTCCATCCTGGTCTATATCTAGGGCAAGGGATTTTGCTTTTAAAGTAAGTTCTCCTGCTTTAGAATAATCTCCTCTTTTAAATGCCTCCTCAGCCTGGTGTAATATATCTTCGGCTTCTTTAACATTGTATTTGGTCTTTATCTGAGAGATTATTAATTTAACGTCATCTAATATTTTTTCTATCGTTTGAACTGAGACAAAGAAATAAATATCTCCACCTCCAGCAACAATATACTCCCCATCTGGAGTTATAGAGACTGAGTAAACACTACCATCTGTTTCATATTTCCACAGTAACTTCCCCTCTCTGTTGAAGAGATAGACATGTTTATCCCAACTCCCAGCAACAATATACTCCCCATCTGGAGTTATGGAGACTGATTTAACATAATCATCTGTTTTATACTTCCATAACAACTCCCCCTCTCTGTTGAAGAGGTAGACATGATCATCCTCACTCCCGGCAACAATATACTCCCCATCTGGAGTTATGGAGACTGAGATAACACTATCATCTGTTTTATACTTCCACAGTAACTTCCCTTTTTTATTGAAGAAATAAATATTATTTCCTATTAACGACCCCTTCCCACCTCCAGCAACAATATACTCCCCATCTGGAGTTATAGAGACTGATTTAACCCAACCATATATTCCATCCTTCCACAGTAACTTCCCTTTTTTATTGAAGAAATAAATATTATTTCCTATTAACGACCCCTTCCCACCTCCAGCAACAATATACTCCCCATCTGGAGTTATAGAGACTGAGTAAACACTACCATCTGTTTCATATTTCCACAGTAACTTCCCAAATCTGTTGAAGAGATAGACATGATCATCCCCACTCCCAGCAACAATATACTCCCCATCTGGAGTTATAGAGACTGAGTAAACCCAATCATCTGTTTTGTACTTCCATAACAACTCCCCCTCTCTGTTGAAGAGATAGACATGATCATCCCCACTCCCAGCAACAATATACTCCCCATCTGGAGTTATAGAGACTGAGTAAACACTACCATCTGTTTCATATTTCCACAGTAACTTCCCAAATCTGTTGAAGAGGTAGACATGACCATACCCACCTCCAGCAACAATATACTCCCCATCTGGAGTTATGGAGACTGATTCAACAACTCCATCTGTTTCATATTTCCATAACAAAACATACTCTTCCCCCCATACTACGTTCAACATACATAAACTTAAAAACACCGCTAGTCCAAATATTTTCACTCTCTTCATCCTTCTCACTCTACCAACTTCAAAAATTTCTCAATTTCTTCAACTATAGATTCTCCTTTAATTCCCTCCCTTACCATATAATCGATCTGTCCTATTAAACACCTACAATCCCTCTTAAGTTTCTCATCCCTTATCTTACCTTCCGCAAACTTCAACTCCTTCAAACAGGACACTAAATCCCCCTCCTTTGCATGGTAGAAGGCTAAGTACAGGGACTTCTCAACTAACGTTCTGTAATCCTTCGTCAGGTGCAGACTGATACCGTACCTCTTCTTCATAAACTCATAAACCCCCTCCCTGAACTCCCTTACACTTGGCCTCTTCTCAGGATCCTTGGAGAGACATCTCATAATTAAATCGTCCAGCCCCTCTGCATCCCTGTTGTACTTTGAGGGAGGTTCTGGTATATAATTTCTTACCTTCTCCTCTATCTCGGAGTTAGTTTTCCCATCAAATGGGTTAAACCCTGTTAGCATGACGTAAAGGAGGAGTCCCAGTTGATATACATCTGTTTTTTCACTTACCTTCCCTTCCAGTTGTTCTGGAGCGGAGTACATCGGTGTAAATCCTCTAATACTCCTGGACTTCGTAACTGCAACTGCCAACCCAAAGTCTGTTATCTTAGCCTCGTAGAACCTCCCGATCCTCTTAAGTAGAATATTCTGTGGTTTTATATCTCCATGTATAACAAGTTGGGAGTGGGCGTATTCAATACCCCTGGCAACGTCGTTTATGATCCTACATGCATCCTCGATATCCATCCTCCCCTCCTTGAGACTCCCTCCATCAACGTACTCCAAGACCATATGAGGGAATGGAGTCAACCTTGGCTCTATCAACCTGACGATATTCCTGTGGTTAAGTTTTCTCCAATTTTCAAGTTCGTTGAAGAATACCTTCTCAGCCTCCCTTGTAAGTTCCTCAGGTATCTTCAATGCAACTATACTTCCATCATCCCTCCTCTTAGCCTTATAAACCCTGGCAAAACCACCAGAACCGATATACTCGAGGGACTCGTACTCCTCCCTAAGTTTCTCAAGGCGCTCATCCCTTATGAAACCACCCCCTCTCTCAACTTCAATCTTAATACCCCTCCTAACATCCTCAACTTTATATATCTCAGGTTTCACCTCTCCAACATCCACAAGTAACCTCCTTATCTGTGTTATGTTCCTATCACAGGCATTTCTCAGATCCTGGATATAGGGTATCTTAGAGGTTACCTTTAGAGACACAGCCTCATCTTCAACCTCGTTTAAATACTGCCATACCTCCCTATACCTCTCCCTTGCATCGTAGTACTCACCTGACTTGAACAACTCTTCTGTCTTCTCCATCATCCTCTCGGCATTTCTTATCTTCACAGCGATTATTCTCTCGGAGCACTCCTGTATCAACTCTTTAACCCTATCTTTATCTCTAACATCCAGGGATCTTAAATACTCCAGTGCAGAGTAGAGTTTCCTCTCAGCCTCAGGATCCTCGATATCTACATCTATAAGATACTCCCCTTTACCAAGTTTCACATGTTCAATACTCTCCTCCACACTTTCCAGCCCCTCCCTTATCTTATCCCTTTCAAAATTCCTCTTTTCAGCGATATCAAGTGCAGATTTGAATAACCTCTTAGCCTCCATATAACTCTCCAATGCACTGTCGTAGTTCTTAGATGAGAAAAACTTATTACCCTTCTCAACGTACTCGTTTGCCTTGGAAACAAGTTTGAGCATCTCCCTGTTATCTATGGCTATCTTTGCGTTCTCTATGTTCTGTCTTATCCTCTCCTGGGCAAACTCTATATCCCTAACTAGATCCTCATCTTTCCTCTCCCTTGCAGCCTCCTTAGCCCTCTCATACTCCTCAAGTGATCTCCTCCACAGTTCAATAGATTCCTCAAATTTATCCTGTGTGAAACTTCTCTCAGCATCTAAGGCAAAATCCTTCGCCCTCTGGAGTAGATAATCTGGAGTTGGTTTAGCAGCGAGTTTAGCCTTCTCTATAAGTTCTTCAGCCTCATTGAATCTACCCTTTTTGAGTAGATTGAGTGCCTCCTCCTTCAACTCCTTAGCCTCCTTAGGATTTGAGCCAGGGAGTTCTCTACTTATAAGTCTTTCAACATCTTCTATTTTCATAAAAATTCTATTTTCTATTTCCAATATCTTTTCAAGTTCTGGGATGAGATCCTCGGCGTTATCTAAATCTCCACTTCTGATTCTATCGTAGATACTGTTAGCAACATTCCTTGCCTTTCCATGGATCTTTATCTTTGCTTCCAAATTTTTAATCCTCTCAACGATATTCCTTTCTTTTAAAGCCAGATTTTTAGCCTCTTTCAGTAATTTCAATGCTCTTTTGAAGTTATCTTTTTTAATCTCCCTTATAGCCTTTCTGATAATATCTTTTGATGCATTATAGTAACTATCGTCTTTTATTAATTCTTTCAATTCAAGCATCACCTCTCTGATCTCCTCCAGCATCGTTAATCACCTACAAGTTTTCTCAACTCTTTTTTTCCTTTTCAAAAATTTCCTTCTTTATTTTCTCTTACTGATCCAATAATTGATCCAGAAATGGATGATTTTTAAAATTAGATAGATAATTATTAGATTATATTATTATAATTATTTTCCAATCCCAACCTAAGATTTGGATCCATATCATCTGGATAAGTATGAAACCGATTATTATATAGAGATTTCTGTATGATAGTTTTATGTTTTTACTTTTAATGAGGTAAAGGATGGTAGTTATTCAGACAGATCCTAAAATTATCAAAAAAATAAAAATAATGATTACAATAAAAATAAATAAGTAAAAAAATAAAATAAAAAATTACAAAAAAATAAAATCTCCTAAGTACCTACATTATAGTGATAATATGAAGACATATCTACTTTTAATATTACTATCCATCACAACAATACTTTCAGGTTGTATAGATTTTGGAAATAGTGAATACAATGAAGTATTAATAAAGGATCTAAATCTTGAAGGAAAAACTGCAATAGTGGTATTTCACGCTGACTGGTGCAAATACTGTAAGGATCTTGAACCTACACTGAACCAGTTGGAGAAGGAGGGTGTAGAGGTTATAAGGATAGACGTTGATGAACGTCGAGAGTTGGCAGAAAAATTGGGAATTAGAGGGCTACCTACTGTTATCTACGTCAAGGACGGTGTTGTAGTTGGAAGAACTATCGGCTACGATCCAGAGGGAATAGTAAATAAGGCCAGGGAACTTTATCAGTAATCTTAGGAGATGTTATGGATCTACTGTTAATATTTATTTCAGGGGTATTTACTGCATTGGGTCCCTGTGTATTGACTGTACTACCTGTGGTATTTTCCTATACCTTTGGGATCTCGGAATCTAAAATAGAGGCATTTATTGTATCTTTGTTTTTTGTTTTGGGATTCTCCATAGTTTTTAGTTTATTGGGGGCTATTTCATCTGTTTTTGGCATATTTTTAGGAATTTACAGGTTAAAGTACGTTGCAGGTATTTTGGCGATAGTTTTAGGTTTATTGATTATGTTTAAAAAGGGTTTTTCATTTAGATTGAAGGGAAATTTTTTTAACAGGATTATAACTAAAATTAACAATAAAAATATCTCCCTTAAGTATAAAGTGCTTACCTCTTTTATCTTTGGATTGTCTTACGGTGTTGGAGCCAATGTATGTGCAGATCCTATTTTAGCGGGAATATTAACCTACGTATCTACAAAATCAGATGTTATTTTTGGAGTTTTGGCTTTATTTATATATTCAATAGGTTATGGACTTCCAATAATTCTCCTAAGTGTTATAGGTTTTGAAGGTAAAGAGGTATTTAAGAAATTTGTAAACTCTCATCTTGTTAGTTTTATCTCAGGTTTTATACTGATTGTGTTGGGACTTTTTGTTATTTTTAGGTAATTGGAGTTAAAAAATACTTCTGAGTTTCCTGGGATCTATGGGCTTTAGGTTTTTCTGTCCCTATTAAAGTATTTGTCTTCCTAATCGTCCTCATCGTCGTATTCACCTATAAGTTTTTTCAACTCTTTAATTATATATCTCTTCTCCATTTCAAAAATTTCCCTCTCTATTTTTTTCTTATTGGTCCAATACTTAATCCAGAAATAGGTGGTTTTTATAATGATGTAAATAATTATTAGGTTAATTGTTGTAATTAGTATCCAATTCCAACCAAAGATTAGGATCCATGCTATCTGGATGAATATAAGAGTTATTATTATATAAAGTATATAATTTTTCTTATCTGCTTTACCAAAGCATATTATGGATTCTAAAAATTTTCCTAACTTATAGAGAGCAACTCCTTTATTATTCCAAGCATCTACATCTTTTGGATCTATTGCCAATGCTCTATCGTAACACTCTATAGCTTCTTCGTATCTTCCTAAATCATAGAGAGCATTTCCTTTATTATACCAAGCATAAGCATATTTTGGATCTATCTCCAACGCCTTATCATAGTATTTTATTGCTTCTTCGTATCTTCCTAAATCATAGAGAGCATTTCCTTTATCATTCCAAGCATCTACATCTTTTGGATCTATCTCTAACGCCTTATCATAACACTCTATAGCTTCTTCGTATCTTCCTAAATCATAGAGAGCATTTCCTTTATTATACCAAGCATAAGCATATTTTGGATCTATCTCCAACGCCTTATTATAGCATTCTATTGCTTCTTCGTATCTTCCTAACTTACGGAGAGCATTTCCTTTATTATACCAAGCATGAACATACTTCGGATCTATCTCCAACGCCTTATCATAGTATTTTATTGCTTCTTCGTATCTTCCTAAATTAGAGAGAGCTAGTCCTTTATTATTCCAAGCATATACATTATTTGGATCTATCTCCAACGCCTTATCATAACACTCTATTGCTTCTTCGTATCTTCCTAAATCAGAGAGAGCAACTCCTTTATTATTCCAAGCATAAGCATACTTCGGATCTATCTCCAACGCCTTATCATAGTATTTTATTGCTTCTTCGTATCTTCCTAAATTAGAGAGAGCAACTCCTTTACCATTCCAAGCATCTACATATTTTGGATCTATCTCCAACGCCTTATCATAGTATTTTATTGCTTCTTCGTATCTTCCTAAATTAGAGAGAGCAACTCCTTTACCATTCCAAGCATCTACATATTTTGGATCTATCTCCAACGCCTTATCATAGTATTTTATTGCTTCTTCGTATCTTCCTAAATTAGAGAGAGCATTTCCTTTATTATTCCAAGCATGAACATATTTTGGATCTATCTCTAACGCCTTATTATAACAATTTATAGCTTCTTCGTATCTTCCTAAATCAGAGAGAGCATTTCCTTTATTTTTCCAAGCATCTATATAATTTGGATCTATCTCCAACGCCTTATTATAACAATTTATAGCTTCTTCGTATTTCCCCTGATCATATAGAGTATTTCCCTTCTCGAACCATTCTTCTGCAGTCATACCATCAATTTTCTTCTTAGAAAACATAATTCTAACACCTTAACCCATATCACTTCAATTACCTACTTTATCTTTCTTTATACATTCCCAAAGTTGTCAATAATATCCATCTATCGACATCTATCAATTATCTAAATTGTTATAATTTTACTTAATATTTTTATAATTATAATTATTAAAACTATTTTTATAATCCGAGTTTTCATCAAAAGTGATAATTAAAAATAGCAATTATGAACATAACCTTTTAAATATAAAATCTCAACCCTTTAAGAACTGTGGTTTTTATTATTTTTCAACAAAACAAACACCCTATCATTCTCCCTGGCAACGCCCCTGATCTTAACTCCAACCCTCTCCCCCTTCTTAGCGATCTTTACAGGTTTATGATCGATCTCCATAGATTCAACCTTCTCCTCTATACACCCTGTCTTATTTCCCATTATAAGTATGGTATCCCCAACCCTCAAATCTCCAGTTAATTTAATCTCCACCACCCCTATCCTCTTGTAGAAGTTCGTTACAACTCCCACCTCAACCTTCCTGTATGGAGAGGCATTTCCCTCTATCTCGTACTGGAAGTCATGTTTATCTACCTTATCTCTGAAGTAGAAACCAGTATCAAATCCCCTGTTGTAGGATTTAAGGAGTTCCTTTTTAAAGTAAGGGAGTTTCTCGTAGTAGGTGCCATCCAATACAGCATCAATAGCCTCCCTATAAACCTTCACAGTTCTCATTACATAGTCGGCGTTCTTACTCCTACCCTCTATCTTAAAACTATCCAACACCTCCATAAGTTCTGGGATATGTTCTATCATACAGAGATCCTTAGGAGACAGTAGATACTTCCCCTCACAGATCAACTCATGGGTACCGTCGTGGTGCTCATTTATCAACTTCCATCTCCTTCTACATGGTTGGAGACAGTCCCCACAGTTTGCATTCCTGTTGAATAAATAGGCACTTAGGAAGCACCTACCACTTATAGCCACACAGAGCGCCCCATGGACAAAACCCTCCAACTCTAAATCTACACCCTCCTCCTTCAACTTCTCCCTTATCTCCCTTATCTGGTTCAAAGTCAATTCCCTGGATAGTATAACCCTCTTTGCAAACTTGGAGTAGAACTTTGCAGTTAGGGAGTTTGTAATATTTGTCTGGACACTTGCATGTACCCTTAAGCCGTAATCTCTTGCAAGTGTCATAGTCCCTATATCACTTACTATAACTGCATCCACCTCAGATTCCACTGCAAAGTCTAAAACCTCCTCCAACTTCTTCAGATCCTTCTCGTATATTACAGTGTTTAAACAGAGGTAGATCTTCCTGTTGTTATCATGTGCTATCTTAACGCCCTCCTTCAACTCCTCCCTTGTAAAGTTCTTGGCGGTTATCCTCATGTTGAACTCCTTCAATCCACAGTATATCCCATCTGCCCCGTAATCAACTGCAGTCTTAAGACATGTTAGATCCCTTGCAGGAGCAAGTAATTCCACCATCTCTATCACCTCCTATCCTCCTCAACTCCCTACTTAACTCCAAGTAGTACTTACTTAACTCCTCCCTGAAGTAATCCAGATCTAAATACTTCGCCTCGTGATCCTCCAGATAGATAGCCCTATCTGCCAATGCAGTTAGTAGATCTAAACTACTGGTGGTGATGATAAAGGCAGAGGTTAGTTTCTCCCTCTCCCTCATCATAATCTCCGAGAGGGATTTCACCCCCTCGAACCACTTAGACAGCAAACCACTTACAAGGAGATTTACTGCAGAGTTATCCTCGTCTATAAGGATAAGATCTACACCGTTAGTCATAGCCCGTTGGATCCTGTAGGCCATAGTCATAGATGTTGAAGCCCTCCCTACAACCCTCTCTGGAGTACCCTTCAACCCCTTAGGTAGTTTCTCGAAGAATAGACTGATATCACAACCTTGCATATCCATAGAGCCTCCTGTAACCTTAGTTAAATTCTTAGTAGTTATTATATACTCCCTCCCATCACCTAGGAGGTGATCGTCCTGGCCACTCTCTATACCCTCAAGTAGTGTAGTCTTCCCCTGGGCATTTCTTCCAGTAATAACAAATACCTCCCTCTTCTTAATACCCAACCCTGTTATCACCCTTCCATCGTACAACTCCACCTCTACAGGGTTCAACTCCTTAGGAGTTATAAAAGGTACATTCACCCCCTCCTTAGGTCCCGCTATCCGAAAGTGTCTCCTAACAGGTGTATAACTCCTGGCAGGTTTGGAGTAATCCCCTATGAAAACTACAAGGCCCAGGTCATCCAACCTATCCCTTAGATCCTTCTGATTAACTATATTGATGTTCTCCCTCTCCAGTAGGGAGTAAGGTATTTTATCTATGTACTCCTCCAACTCCTGGGAGAGTTCGTCTATCTTTCTACCTATACTCCTTGGATCCCTCTCGGAGAATACCATCCTTAAAAGTAGGTGTATTCTATCCCCCTCTATGTAGTTGTATCTATCTGCCCTCCAGAGGTTACTCCCTATGTTCATATCACAATTTACTACAGTGAGAGGCTCGTAGAGTTCCCTGTATCTCCTCCCAAGGTTTCCTGAAAGTGGAGGGAATTTTCCTCTTCTCATTTCTTCTTTGATACATTCTATTATTCTAGCGGTGCTTCCCTCTAAACCCTTAGGATTTAAGTTGATAAGATCTTCCCTTCTGAAAACAAAGGGTAAAACTACCTTTACCTTCCCATCTCCCTGAGCACTGGTGTAGAAGAGTTTATTTTTATTAGAGGATGTTAAGACAGTTCTGTTTAAATTTGGAGTTTTTATGTTTTTTATTACTTCTCTTATAAATTCCCAGGTTTTCATCTTTATCACAAATATATCGTAATAAAACTTCTACTAAAACAACAACCCTCGAGATCTTAAATAAAATATTGAGAATTATAAAAAAGAATAATTATGGTAATAAACAAAACTTTTTAAATTAATTAATAACATTTTAAATTAACTACAACTATTGAGATTTCAATAATAAAAAATAATAATTAATAATTAATATTAAAACTAAAGAAATAAAAAATTAAGGAATATATACAGATGAAAAAACAAAATCTCAACTACACCGAGTACTGAAATGTAAGGCGGAATTTTTCTTTTTTCTTAATTATCTTTTTTATTAATCTTTTATTATATTATAATTTTTTTATAAAATATTAATATTTTATTTTAATTGAAATTTAAAAGATCATTATCTCCTGATTAGTATGGATAGTTAAATATCGTCAAAAAAGTAGATCTCCTTATGATAAGAAATTTTTATTTTAAAATTCTTTATTATTTTTATAATTATTTTTATTATTCTTTAAATTAAAATTATCCTTTTGATAGGAATTAGGGTTATATATTTATATTTTTATCAACACACCCTCGGTATAGGATCCCCCATCGGCGTATCCACTATCCTCCTACCAACTAAGGTTTCCATCACCACCATCTTATGATCTGATACTACTTCACCTATGATCTCGGCATTCCTTCCAAGAGGATGAGAACGTAATATTTCTAACACCCTCTCCCCATCCTCCCTCTTAACTGCCATAACAACCTTTCCCTCGTTAGCCACCGTTAGAGGATCTATACCAAGGGCTTCAGAGAGTGACTGCACCTCCTCACTTATAGGTATCCTATCCTCGTATATGTTTATCCCAAGACCACTCTTCTCCACCATCTCATTTAGGGCACTGGCGAGACCCCCCCTTGTTGGATCCTTCATGGCATGAACCTCAACACCACTGTCAAGTACCTTTTTTATAAGTCTATTTAGAGGTGCAACGTCTGATTTTAGATTACTCTTAAAGTCGAAGTTCTCCCTTGCCAGAAGTACCGCCATCCCATGTTCTCCGATATTACCTGAGACTATAATAACATCCCCCTCCTTCATACCACTGTCCCTTATAACCTTCCCCCTATCAGTTATCCCTATACCTGCGGTTGTTATTACTATGTCATCTACCTTGGATACCTTAGTATCTCCAGTGATCACAGGTACCTCTGCCTCCTTAGACGCCTCATTTATGGACTTCATTATCCTATCTAACTTATCGATGGGAAAACCCTCAGGTAATACCAAAGATAAAGAAAGGGCTATCGGCTCTCCTCCCATAACTGCTATGTCATTAACAGTACCACACACTGCCAACCTACCAATATCCCCCCCTGGAAAGAATATAGGTTTAACAGTATGTCCATCTATGGTAAAAATAACCTCCTTATCTCCAATGGGTACAGTTCCTCCGTCGTCCAAATCCCTCAATCCTACTCCCCCTTCTACAGAGGTTAACTCTAAATTACCCAGTATCACCCTCTCAATAAGTTCCTGCATTAACTTTCCTCCAGCGCCGTGCATCCTCGTTATCTTCATCATTATATCCCTAAAATAGTATATTTAAAATTTTTAATAAAAATAATTATAATAAAAAAATAAAAAATTTATTCCAATACTTCCAATATCTTAGCCTTTATAAGCCCCTTAGATGCCCTTGGCTCTGCAATTACTCTTCCACAACCTATACATTTTACAACAGTTGCAGGGCATCCAAATATAACCTGCTCGTTGCCACACTCTGGACACTGGACCTTTAAAAACCTACTCCTTGGTTTTGGTATTAGATCCAACATCTCACCTCCATCTAAAAATTACTCTACCAATTCAAATATCCTCACTCTAAATCCACCACTACGTCTAGTGTGCATCTTTCCACATTCTGAGCACTTGTACCTTAAGTCCAACTTTTTAACAGGTTTTGAACCACTTGGGAGAGGTCTTGGATATCCTCCATAACCTGAGGTAACCCTTCTGAACTGTCTCTGACCCCAGGTTAATTCACTTGCCTTCCTCTTCTTAGCCAACTCTACTGTATGTACAGTGTGTTTTTTACAGTAAGGGCAGTACCTCTTTATCCTTTTTTTCATCTTCATAGAATTCACCTTTTATCCTTTTAACGATCCCGTACTTTTCCAATATCCTAGAAATTCTTCTATCTAAGGATATGATATCGTTCTCATCTAGGTTATATACTGTTTCTCCATCTGTGAATTCTGGAAAATTGGTTAAGACCCTTACAATGTCAATATACCTCTGAGTATTTATAGGTTTTGGTATCTCTGATAGATCCTCTGATACCTCTACCTTAGCCTCCTCTACCTCCTTCCTTTGGATGCTGGAGATACCTTCAATATCCTCGATTATCTTCAATATTTCTTTCTCCTCCTCTAAGAGATTCTCCCTACTCCCATAAAATGCCTTGTACAGTCTTAACTTTCTTAACTCTTTGATATAGTACAGTATCCGCCTGTGCTCCCTTTCACTTTCGTACTTTTCATCTTCTATATATTTTCTAACATTCTCGTAAAAATTTTCAGGTAATTTTGTCAATTTGTCATTTTTCAACTCGTTAAAAAATACATTTACAATCTCTTTATACATAATTTCCCGATAAAAAAATTTAGGACTCTATCCTTGGAGCCAGGAGGAAGAGAATCTTTCCATCTGCAATGTTAAACTCTATCTTTACAGGCATGTCAGTTCCTAAGTATATGTGGAGTATATCGTCTGAGGATGCTGCCTTTGTAATATCCTCCAAGTATGAGAGACTGAAGGTACTTCTTGCAGGTTCTGTGATCCTTATATCCAATACAGCCTCACTGTTTTCATCGAAGATCGTCTCACACTGATTTATATCTCCCTTTGAAAATACTATAAATCTACCCTCTTCATCTGTCTGTAGAGTGACATGGTCATCAACTAACTCTGCATCCTTCAGGGCATCTTTGAATGCCCCCGCCTTTATAACTATCTCATTTGGATAGTTCAGATCTGGTACTTTAACATTCGAGGTACTGACATCGTAGAGGGCGAGTGAGAACTTTCTCGTCGCATCGTTTTTAAGGATAATATTCAACCTGTTTTTCTCCTCATCCAGTTCTAAAGCCAATTTTTCCTTCGATTTTGCTCTTTTCATGATCTTTTTCAACGCCTCAAGATTTACCCCTATTTCATGAGGATCTGCAATATACTCCTCAAAAGCCTCCCTTGGAACATTCACACTCACTAGCGCTACGTGAGATGGATCCATTGCACTTGCCCTTAGACCCCTTTCATCTACCTCAAAGGAGATCTCATCTACTAAGTTACTCATGGCATCAATTATTTTTTTAAACTCCTTTGCATTACTAATCGTTGCTTTGAACATCAATTTCACCTTTTGAATATTAAAAAATAATTTTTATTATTATTAATTTTTTTATTATTTACTTTTTAATTCCAATTTTTTTGGTCAAAAAAGAAAAAAGATAGTAATAATAAGTTTTAATTTACTATAATCCGATTTTTAGTAGTATCTACGAATATAAAAGGTATATTTTCCTCTATTTAAAGTTTTCTATCTCAAAGCTGGAGGCTGTAAAATAACAATAGCCAATAAAATACTATATTATATCCTAATTAACTCCCTGTAGGAGAGATAACAGAGTATTAAACCTGAAAGTAAGGCAGTTCCCAGTATCATCCACATAATTATAACTTGAATCTTCGCCGCATATAGAGGATCTACACCACTGAGTAACATACCTGTCATAGTCCCTGGTATAAATATAATGCCTACAGATTTAGTCATGTTCATCTTAGGTATAACGGCGGAGGTAATCGCCACCTTCATAAATGGTTTCAGTGCCTGAAACTCAGATGCACCTAAAGCTAGATAACCCCAGAGTATATCTCTGTTGGATCTAATATGATCTATGATCTTATCCAGTGCCAAATGGATGGTATTCATGGAATTTCCAACAATCATGCCCATTAAGGGAATAATATACCTTGGTTCGTAGGGCACTATATAGGAAAACTTCCATACTATCAAGGTAAAGAAGGCAACTGTTAGAAGTGTTAAGAAGATATAAAAAAACATAAACCATTTATTACCTTTAATTTTAGTACTAATTTTACTGTTGACGATATAGGTTGCAGTAAGTATCATTACAAGTACTATGATGTAGGTAATTATCATTCCCTCATATTCAAAAACATAGATAAGAACATAACCTAACAGTATAAGTTGAACAAGTGCCAGAAAGGCAGAATACAGTATCTCCTTCTCTAACCTGATCTCTTCTTTGATAGATAGGATTATAGCGATAAATATAAAGATGAAACCATAGATCAACTCCATCATAGAAATCCCCTAAGAGATTTATACCTTACTGCACCTTATTAAAAACTCTGCGATCCTGTAATCTGCATCTACACCTAAGTACTGGAATCCCTTTAGACCTGGTACGGCGTTAGTTTCAATAACATAATAACCCTCCTTCGAGGGAAGTATATCTACTCCCATTATATCCCCACCCATAGCCTGGGCACATCTAAGTGCCAAATCCTCCAGTTCTTCAGTGATTTCTACAGGCTTAATAGAACCTCCCATATATAGATTGGTAATGAAGTTTTTACTAACCCTACTATATCCACCAACTACCTCATCTTCGACTACCAGTATCCTAATATCCCTGTAGGCATCTCCGATTTTAAAGTCTATATACTCCTGTACTATCATTCCCTCCCATATTGCATTCTTGGTGTATTTTTTTAACTCCTCATCTGATGTTATCTTTCTAACTGTAACTCCACACTTTGAAAAGGAGTTCTTCAGTACCACGGGATAGTCCAAATTTTCCCTCTCCATAAACCTTTTTGCATCTTCGTAATCTCTTATTAGGGCGGTTTTTGGAGTATTTATTTTATTTTTAGAGAGTATTTTAATAGTTTTAAACTTATCTGATGAGTTATATAGGGTTTTTAAACTGTTTATAAAGGTATGCCCTTCACATTCCAAGGCATTTAACACCTGCCAGGAGTACATGGTTAATCTATCTAAGTAATTACCTATACTACATCTGGGATGTATTAAATCACACTCTATATTGAAATCTCTATCCACTATTAATCTATCATCTGCTAAGAGTTGTATCTCACATCTTACTCCTAGATCCTCTATAGCCCTCTTTAGGGCATAAGTTGTAGAACTTCCCTCTGGGCTTATTATGGTTATCATGGTTATACCAGGTTAGTTTTTATATACAAAAATTCAAAATAAATAACTCTAATACTTACTAAGAAAAAAAGACTTAAGATAATTATTTTCTTTTTTGGATTATTTCTGAGTATTGGGAAACATGTGAAATTCCATTGGCCCTTATTTTTTGAGGCATATTGATCTTAAAACTCCTTGTATAATTTGTAGAAAAACACTGTTAATAGGAATTATTATTCTATTATAAAATACCTTAGTTCCTACCAAGTAGTGATTAAAAGAACAATGAAAAAATGAAAAAATAATAATAATTGTTATAATAAAAATCATGATTAAAATAATCAATAAATTCTGATAAGAATAATTATAAAGTAATAAAAAGAAGGTATTAAGATCAAAAATAAGAGATAGATAATCTCTCCTGGGATACTCTAAGATACTAAATGGAAGTGGAGTAGATACTTCCTAATAGGTTGCTATTATTAATGCCCTACTTTCCATCAAAAAGTGATAATTACTTGTTTATCCAGTATCCAAATTTTATTACATTTTATTATTATTCCTCATTAAGATTTTTATTATTTTTTATATTATTATTTTTATTATTCTTCTTACAATCTTGATGGGAACCAGGTTAATGTTAAATATCTTTAGGATCTTTCTGAACACTTAGGTAAGATAGGAGATCTTATTCTGAATCCCTATATTAAAAGATATTCAGAGGATCATTCACCTCCAATCTTCTTTTTAAAATGCTATATCTAGGATAATAGAAGTCTTCTGTTTTTTTTAAACCTTTTTTCTTTATTTTTATTATTTTTATAATTATTTTTATTATTCTTTAAACTATTCTTTTGATGGGAAGTAGGGTTTATAAGATTATAAAATATGTAAAAAATGATGATATTTTTGAAAAAAAAAGATTTTACTTATAAAATTGTTTAATAATTTTTATTAAATTCAAAAAATTATCAATTTTTTCCCTACTAGTTCTATTATAGGTTGTAGCAGGGTTGATATGCCTGCTAAATAAAGAGAATTTAGGTCCTCTCTCTTTTATTATCTTTATGTTTAAAATGTTCCAAGAGGGACGGAGAATTGATTCATTTGATACCAATTTTAATCATAAATTTTATATTACTTATTATAAAACAAATTTTACTGTTTTGTCTAATATTTAATTAATATAGGTGAAAATCATGTACCAGTGGAAACTAAGTGAAATAGTAGACAACGGTCTATGTGCTAAGTGTAGTACCTGTGCTATAGTGTGTCCAAATAATATAGTGATTTTTGAGGACGTTCCCAAGTTAAAAGAGGAATGTCTAAGGAAAGGGCATGGTATGTGCTACGAGGTATGTCCAAGGGTATCTTCTGGAGGTTATCAGATAAGGATCAGGGCAGGTTTTAAGGAGAGGGAGGAGTACTGCTATGGAAGGGGAGATATTGAGGGGCAGGATGGCGGGGTGGTTACTGCATTTTTAAAGTACCTCTTGGAGAATAATAAGATAGATGGGGCGATAGTTGTAGGTGATGAGTGCTGGAAACCTGTATCTATGATAGTACAGGATCCTAAGGATATAGAGAGATCTGCAAGATCTAAATATACGATCTCTACCCTTGATGCCCTTAGAACTGCAGGGGAGATAGGTATTGAGAGGGTTGCAGTTGTAGGTCTTCCATGTCAAATATCTGGTCTTAGAAAACTTCAGTACTTCCCGTATCTGGCTAAGTACAACGGTGAGATAGGTTGGGATGGGAGAATGGTGAATTTTCCAAGGATAGAGTACTTAATTGGACTGTTCTGTATGGGGAAGTTTGAAGAGGAGAGTATAGATAGGGTCCTTGAAAAGAATAACCTTAAAAGGGAAGATATAGAGAAGTTCGATATTAAGAGGGGAACGTTTATAATGATTACTAAGGAGGGGGAGAGGTATACAGTTCCCCTGGAGGAACTAAATTACTGTGAAGGGTGTAGGATCTGTAGAGATTTCGACTCTGTAATGGCAGACGTCTCTGTGGGATCTGTGGGAAGTCCAGAGGGATACTCTACAGTGATAGTTAGGACTGAAAAGGGGGAGGATATTAAGGAGGCCATAGAGTTGAAGGAAGGAGTAGATATAGAGAGTATAGAGAGGATGAGAAAGTTGAAGATGAAAAAATTTAGAAGGGAGATAGAGGAGAGGGGAAAAAAGGGGAAAAAGATATCCTACTACTGGATCACAGACTACGGAGGGGTAGGTAAGAGGGCAGATAATACCCACTTTATAAGGATAAGGGGGAAACCTTGTGGTTGGTATTCCACAGAGGAGATAAGGGATATAGTGGAGATAACTGAAAAGTATGGAGGCAGGATAAAGATAACAGATAGGGGGGCATTTGAGATACACTCTATCCATCCAATGGATGTGGAGGATACAGTTTTAGAACTACATAGAAGGGGCTTTATTACAGGTTCCGAGGGACCTTTAGTTAGGGCTGTTCTTGGGTGTCCAGGTGGTGGGAACTGTAGTAGTGGACTGGTAGATACTAAGGAGTTGTGTACCTTGATAGATGAGAGGTTTAAGGAGTACCCTGCTCCTTATAAATTTAAGATCGCAATAAGTGGCTGTCCAAACAAGTGTGTTAGGCCACAGATCCACGATATTGGAATTGTTGGTGTTAAGTACCCTGAGACCAATGAAAACTGTAATGGATGTGGAAGATGTGCTGATGTTTGTAAGGTTGATGCCATAGATGTTAGAGGGAAAACCTCCTACACCAACTACAACCTCTGTATAGGTTGTGGAAAGTGTATCAAGGCCTGTCCTAACGAGGGGAGGGAGGTAAAAGAGGAGGGGTATATGGTATATGTTGGAGGGAAATCTGGAAGAGATATAGTATTTGGAGTGCCCCTTAGGTTGATGGATGTGGATGGGATAATTAATTTAATAGAGAGTGTATTGAAGGTATACTCCAAGTACGCCGAGAAACCTCAGAGGGAGAGATTATCTGCTGTTATGAGTAGGGTTGGAGTAGGGAGATTCTTAGAGGAAGTTAAGAGTGGTCTTAAAAATGAGAATAATAATCGATAATTTAATAAGTGATGGGAGTGATAAAAAGAAAAGACTTTAAAAAATAGTAAAAAACCTCTATTCAATATACTTGGCCCAAAGGAGAATATTTGTTTTTTAGAGAAATTAACAGTCTTGGGGATTTTCTATTTTTTTATAGTTATTGTTTTTTGAGGTTTTTAATGGTGCATGTAGTGTAAATAATGGAATTAAAATTATTATTGTAAAAATAAAAATCCGATCAAAAATATAAACATTATAAAAAAGATATAAAAATCTTCTCTTTGAACAACTTCTAAGTACTAAATATAATAATTTTTAAACTTCGTAATGAAATTATAAAAAGTATAAAAATCCACTATATTCACTATGGAATATAGTTATACAATATTTTTCTCCTTATCCACTATGGGATAAGGAACTTAAAATAAGGAGTTTTGTTGCAATAGTATTCAACTATTGCAACAACTGACCTGCCTATGACATTAATACTTATTCAAAATTAGCCTCTTAGTTCAATCTCTATCTGAACAGAGTCAGGTATTCTTATTTTCATAATACGTTTCATAGTTCTCTCATCTGCTTCAATATCTATGAGTCTCTTGTGTATCTTCATAGTCCATCTATCAAAGGTGGAAGAACCTTCTCCATCTGGAGATTTCCTTGTCACTACCTTCAACCTCTTCGTAGGTAATGGTATAGGTCCTGCTATATCTACACCTGTTTTTTCAGCGATCTCCTTTATTTGCCTACAGACGTCATCTAGTTCCCTGTGATCTGTACTGCTCAACTTTATTCTAGCCCTCTGCATGCTCCCACTCCATTAAAAAAATAATTAAAAAGTAAGAAGAAGGAATTACTTGTTCTTAGGTTTAACATCTATACACATACCTGCTGCAACAGTCATACCCATATCTCTTATTGCAAACCTACCAAGTTGTGGTATCTCTCTTACATTCTCAATTACCATAGGCTTTGTAGGTACAATCTTAACTATTGCAGCATCTCCTGTTTTTAGATAGTCTGGGTTCTCCTCTACAACCTCACCAGTTGCAGGGTTTAACTTCTTGAGGAGTTCTGTGAAGGTACAGGCTACCTGGGCTGTGTGTGCATGGAATACTGGTGTATATCCTGCTGTAATTACAGTTGGGTGCTGTAGGACTACTATCTGTGCTGTGAACTCTGAGGCTACTGTTGGTGGGTTGTCTGGGTGCCCTACTACGTCTCCTCTCTTAATATCCTTCTTACTGACACCTCTTACGTTGAACCCTATGTTGTCTCCAGGCTCTGCTTGTGGTATTGGTTCATGGTGCATCTCTATAGACTTAACCTCTCCTGTAACTCCAGCAGGCTCAAATACTATCTTATCTCCTGGTCTCATAACTCCTGTTTCTACTCTTCCAACTGGAACTGTACCTACTCCAGTAATGGAGTATACATCCTGAATTGGGAGTCTTAATGGCTTGTCAACTGGTTTCTCTGGTGGGTTGAAGGAGTCTATAACCTCTACCAATGTAGGACCTTTGTACCATGGCATGTTTTCTGACTTCTTAACAACATTGTCTCCATGGTAGGCTGCTGTAGGTACGAAGTGGATGTTGTCTGGGTTGTATCCCAATATTCTCAACAACTGGTTAGAGAGCATCTCCTTCATCTTCCTGTACTCCTCTTCACTGTAGTTGACAGTGTCCATCTTGTTTATTGCAACTGCCAACTGATTTACTCCAAGGGTTCTAATTAGGAACATGTGTTCTCTTGTCTGTGGCTGGAGTCCTGTTTTAGCGTCGTTTACATCAACTACCAGTATTGCAGCATCTGCCTGGGATGCTCCTGTAATCATGTTTTTAATGAAGTCCCTGTGTCCTGGACAGTCTACGATTGTTACCTCGTACTTCTTAGTTTCGAACTTCTTGTGAGCAACGTCTATGGTAACTCCTCTTTCCCTTTCCTCCTTCAACTTGTCCATTACATATGCGAACTCGAACCCTGCTTTACCCTTCTCTTCAGCCTCTCTTCTTAACCTCTCCAACTCCTGTGGGTCTATAGCTCCACTATCCAATAGTAATCTACCTACTGTTGTAGATTTACCTGCATCTACGTGTCCTATAAATGCTACATTTAGTACTGGCTTCTTCTTTGCCATACTCTTACCTCATTCTATTTTTTTGTTTTAAATCTGATCAATAAAAGATTATAAAGATTTGGAAAAGATTGCTATACCTATTATTATAAAGGGATATATATATTTTGTGGTGATTATTACTCTACCTTCAATCCTTTCCTCTCCCTTATCTCCCTTATAACCTTATCCTGTAATTCGTTAGGTACCTTTTCAAAACCTGCAAACTCCATACTCCAGAGACACCTACCCTGGGTAGCACCTCTAATTGCACCGGCAAATCCAAACATCTCTGCAACTGGTGCCTTCGCCTTTATAAGAGTCATGTCTCCTTCCTGTTCTATATCCAATATCTGACCCCTTCTGTTGCTTATCTCCCTCATTGCATCTCCCATGTAGTCCTGTGGTGTGTTGATGAATATCTTCTGCATAGGCTCCAAGAGTACAGGTTTTGCCTGCATCATTGCCTCCCTTATACCCCACCTTACAGCAGGTATTAACTGGGATGGACCTCTGTGTATAGCGTCCTCGTGGAATACTGCATCAACAAGTTTAACCTTCACTCCAAGACACTTCTCACCAGCCAAAGGACCACTTCTCATAGCCTCCTTGAAACCTTCAATTAGCAACTCCCTAGCTTCATCCAACTGGATAATACCCCTAGTCATGTTGATGAACATGTTTCCTCCGTATATGGACATTACCCTCTTAGCCTCCTCCTTATCCATTCCAGCCTCTACCAGTACCTTCTCTACCTCAGGTGTTGTCCTCTTCTTGAAGTCCTCGTCTTTTATCTTACCCTCTTTGTATGCTTGGAGTACACCTTCCTCTAAAGGCTCTACTACGAAGTACAACTTGTTATGTTTGTTAGGAGACTTACTCTCTATTACTGGAGATTTACCAGTTACAGTTTCCCTGTATACAACTATAGGCTCTCCAACCTCTACCTCGATACCAGCATCCCTTCCTATCTTGGTTTTTGTTATGATCTCTATGTGGAGTTCTCCCATACCACTGATGAGGTGTTCCCCTGTCTCCTCGTTGATCTCCACTTTGACAGTGTTGTCCTCTCTTGCTATCTGCCTAAGAACCTCAATTAACTTTGGAAGATCCTTGGTATTCTTTGCCTCTATTGCTACTGTAATAACAGGTTCACTTACGTGGGTTATAGACTCGAATGGTGGATCTATGATACAATCAGGTTTACAGATAGTCTCTCCTGCACTAGCCTCCTTCAATCCAGATATTGCACAGATGTTCCCTGCTGAAACACTTTGAACCTGTATCCTCTCTGCACCCATGAATATTGCAACCTGCTGAGCCCTTGCCTTCTGTTTTGTACCAACTAGGTATAACTCATCTCCCTGTTTTACCCTACCACTAAACAGTCTACAGGCAGCCACTGCACCGGCGTGTTTATCCATTATAATCTTCGTTACAACACCTGCCAAAGGACCGTTAGGATCACAGTTTATCATTGCCTTACCTATCTCTGAGTTCAAGTCACCCTTCCAGATATTTGGAATCCTGTACTTCTGGGCAGTTGGTGGATCTGGTAGGTGTTTAATTACCATATCCAGGATTACCTCATGAAGTGGAGCCTTCTCAGCAAGTTCTCTCTGTCTATCCTCTTCACAGTACTTGATAATATCTTTGAAGGATACCCCTCTTTTCTTCATAAAAGGTACAGATATTGCCCAATTGTAGTAAGCAGAACCAAATGCTACACTACCGTCAGTTACATTTACGATCCATTTATCCTTAAACTCCTCAGGAGCCATCTTAAGTATCAACTTGTTGACGTCGTTGATGATCTTTGTAAACCTGTTCATCAACTCCTCAGGTGTTAACTTCAACTCGTTTATCAGTCTATCTACTTTGTTTATAAATAGAACAGGTTTTACCTTCTCCTTAAGTGCCTGTCTTAGTACAGTCTCTGTCTGAGGCATTACTCCCTCTACAGCACATACAACGACGATAGTACCATCTATAGCCCTCATTGCCCTTGTAACGTCCCCTCCAAAGTCTACGTGTCCTGGAGTGTCTATTAAGTTAATAAGGTACTCCTTACCCTCGTACTCGTGGACCATGGAGACGTTTGCTGCGTAGATAGTAATACCCCTTGCAGCCTCCTCCTCGTCGAAGTCCAATGCCAACTGCTCTCCAGCAAGTTCCTTAGAGATCATCCCTGCTCCAGCAAGTAGGTTGTCAGATAGTGTAGTTTTACCATGATCTATGTGAGCACAAATACCAATATTTCTGATTCTATCATGCATCTCCATTAACTTTTTGACCTTTTCAACCATCTTTGCTCTTCTTCCCATGATCTCCTCCTTCAGGAGTTTTTAATATTTACTATTTTTACGATTAAAATATCATTTTTTATGAAGTACAGATTTATGTAACATTCATTAATAATATATAAAATATTATGATTAAATTATCTAGCAGATTCTGCTACTCTTTCCTTCTCTTCCTTCTTTCTAACAGCATAACTCCTCTGTATATCTCCTCTTGCAGCGAATATTATCTCGTCAGCAAGACACTCAGCAAAGGATTTCTTATTTCTACGTGCAGCGTACTGTGCACCTAAGGCTATATTTCTCAGTGCTATATCTAACCTTCTAGAAGGTGAAACATCTACTGATTGTAGGAATGTAATACCTCCGTAGGATATTCTAGTTGTCTCCTCCCTTGGACCTGCATTTTCTAAGGCGTCAACTAGTACCTGTACTGGATTCTTCTTTGTTCTCTTCTCTATGATCTCAAAGGCCTCTTCTATTGTTTTTAGGGCCTTGTGTTTCTTACCTGTATTCTGCTCCCTTCTCATAAGGTTGTTGGCAAGTCTCTCTACAATATTCATCTTAACTTTGTCGAACATCTTCTTCGTGTTTCTTCCTGCAGTATGAGGTACAATTATAGGCCTTATATTTATATAACTTCTTAAACTTGGATCTCTAACAACAACTTCGGTGGTATCCCACCTGTTGAATATCTTGATCTCCACACTATCACCTTTTAAATTTTATTACTTCTTAATTATCTCTTAACCTTCTCCTGTCTTCCTCTAACAAGTTCCCTTAGAGAGTTCTTACCTACCATAACAACTTTATACCTAACTCCTGGGATATCTCCCTTAGCCTGCCCCTTTGGACCTCCAATACCTTCAATAATTACCTCATCGTGTTCATCTATGAAGTTTATAGCATGGTTTCCTGGGGCAAAGGCTGTAACTACTCTACCGTTCTTAATTAACTGTACTTTAACACACTTTCTAATAGCAGAGTTTGGCTGTTTTGCCTCCAGCCCTACCTTCTCAATTACGATACCCCTTGCCATAGGAGCCCCTTCAAGAGGATCGTACTTCTCCTTCAACTTTAGAACTCTTCTCACATACTTATAATCGTGCCATCTACACTTTTTTCTCTTTAATACTAACTTTCTTCCAGCAAACTCTCCCCTTGGAGATTTACTTCCTGGCATTCCACCACCTCCTTTTACTGATTTTCCTCTTTTTTGGTTTTATCAGGTGTTTCTTCCTTTACTCTAGGTTTTTTCATTACATTCTTTGTAAATCTTCCTCTTCTAAACTTTCTATACCCTACCTTTGGCCTTCTAAACCCTGAAATTACCCTTATATTCTTTGCGTCAGAAAGTCTACTCATTATAGTTATTGCTCTATTTATATTTTTTCCCCTTTCTCCTATAATAGCCCTTTTAAGTTTTGGGTCTACTCTGATATATACTACTAACTTGCCGTTCTGTTTCTTTATCCATACATCCTCCAATTTAAGAGGTTCAAATATATTTCTAACGAACTTCTTTAAATCCTTTGAGTACTCTACAATATCCACCTTCTTGTTAAACTTCTCCATGGCAGTTTTAACATTCTCCCCTCCTCTTCCAATTGCTGCACCCATGTTACCCTCTTTGACAACGAAAACGATCCTCTCATCGTCAGACACACAGTCAATTACTTCCGCCCCTGTTAATTTTTCAAAGTAGTTGATCTTCATTATGTCATCTGTCGTCAGTCTAACTTTCATTAACTATCACCTTATCTCTAACTTTTAACCATGTTTAAAATATCCGAGTTTCCAGGATCTAATATTACCATTACAGAAACAGGAAATGGTTTTCCACAGATGGCCCCCAACTCCAGAGAGTTCACATTGTGGATATAAACTGGAATATTGGATAATTTGGCGTAGTACTTGACATCCTCCATAATATCTTCTTTGCAGTTTTCTGCTATGATTACTAACTTACCTTCCCCATGTTTTATTGACTTTATACTCTCTCTTGAACCTAATATTACATTTCCAGTATCTACAGCAGTTCTTATAGCCTTGTTTATGTCCATACTCTATTACCTCCTCCCATCTTGATTGATATTTATAAAAGAGTTTTATAGATAAAAAACAGTAAGAACAAAAAAGATATAATAATGGGAAAAATAACCTGTATTCCTATTTCCCATTTAAATATTTATACTTTTTGCCTCTCCTCCTTCTCCAGTTCCACCTTACCTTCCTCATACTCCCTATCTATATAAACATCTACACATCCAGTTCCAACGGACACAGGTTTTCCAACAATAATGTTTTCTATGACACCATTTAACTTATCCACCTCTCCCCGCTGGGCTGCAGTGTAGAGGTGTTTTACAGTCTCCTCGAATGCCGCCCTTGCAAGAACTGATGCCTTCTCTCCACTGATACCATGTCTACCTATAGGTTTCACCATACCGTCCACAGTCATAATGTCAGCAACCAACATAAGATGCCTGATATCCACTGTAAGACCCTGCTGACTTAAGGTATCACTCATCTCGTTAATAATAGCATTCCTTGCAGCCTCTATACCTAGAACCTCCTGGATCTCGATTATATTATTTGTAATAGTCCTAGTTGTATCTACACCTTCCACTTTAAATACTTCCCTTAGGTTAGAACCTTGACTGTATAAAACGTACTCTCCTGTAGTATCGTCTCTCCTTATAATTATCCTTGAGATATTTGGCACTCCCTTGAGATGTATAGATTTAACCTTAGGAATCCTCTTACTCAACGCCCTTAGAGAAGGAGATTTAATTATTAATCGGAGTATGTTTCCATCTACTTCTATCTTTAACTTCATCTTCTTTTTAATAGCGTTAACCACATCATCTACTGTAATATCCCTTTTAGCCATTTTTTCGCTGTTTAAAATTACATTTATACAGTTGTTAACTAAGTCGATGTTTATATCATCTGCTATATCCTCAACTGTTATACTCTCAATATTCCTGGCAACCTCTTCAGCCTTTTCCCTACTGTACCTGTATTCCTCAGTTAAATAGATAGTCATTATAGGAGTTGAAGGTTCCTTCCTAGCATCTACGATCTCAACCATCCTTGGAAGACCTAAGGTAACGTTAAGTTCTGCAACCCCTGCGTAGTGGAAAGTTCTCATGGTCATCTGAGTACTTGGCTCCCCGATAGATTGGGCGGCTACAATACCTACAGCCTCGTTAGGTTCTACAAGTGTCTTTTTATACGCCTCTACAGTTTCAGAAATTATCTCATCTACAATTTCCTCATCGGTAATATTTTCTTTAGTTATCCTATTTATTAATTCCTTCTTTATTGAGGGAGGCAATATAGTTTTTTCTAGTTTTTTTTCTAAATCCATCCTCTTTCACCGTCTATTTTAGGATATTTTTCTGAAAAATAGTTATCAATCGTTGCTTCCTATCTTCATAATATTTAATATATAACATTTTCTGTTAAGAATCAAAAGAGTTTATTAAGATTTTTATAATTAAAATAACTTTTTGTTAAGATTCATATTTTTTGGTTTTTTGGTTAACATTTTATAAACGTATCAAGGAGACATCTATGGATATAATCCAGATAATGATTCTAAGTATAGTAGAGGGAGTTACAGAGTTCTTACCCATATCCTCCACAGGACATATGATAGTAGTATCCCATCTATTAGATATTCCCCAGAGTAGTGTCCATATAAACTTTGAGATAACTATACAGTTATCGGCGATACTTGCAATATGCTACCAGTACTCCGAAAAACTTAGAAGGAGTTTAAACCTGTGGAAAAAGATAATTGTATCCTTTATACCAACTGGTGTAGTAGGACTACTTTTTTATAAGGAGATAATAACACTATTCTCCGTTACCACCGTGGCCTTAAGTTTTATCTTTGGAGGCATAATATTCTTAATCATTGAGAGGTTCTACAGAGAAGATAAAAATACTACCAAGAGTTTAGAGGATATAACCTACAGACAGTCATTAATGATAGGTATTGCTCAGGTGTTCTCCTTTATCCCAGGTACTTCTCGCTCAGGTGCTACCATTATAGGAGGTTTGCTATCTAACTTAGATAGGAAAACTGCCACAGAATTCTCCTTCCTATGTGCAATACCTGTAATATTGGCCGCTACACTCTTTAGCATATACAAAAATCTTGAAAAGTTAAATATTGGAGATATGTATGCCTTAATACTGGGATTCGTAATTACCTTTTTTACAACCCTAATTACAGTTAGACTATTTTTGAAGTATGTGAAAAGATATACCTTTGTTCCCTTTGGAATATATAGAATAGTTTTTGGCCTAGTTTTATTTTTATTTTTCGGTGATATTTGATCTTTGAAATAATAAAATAATTATTATAATTTTTATTAAATAATGTTATTATTTACCTTAGTTCCTACCAAGTGGTGATTAAAAGAATAATGAAAATAATAATAATCATTATTAATAAAAATCATGATTAAAATAAAACTATTAAACACTCTAGGATCTTTCTAATCACCTAGGTAAGATAGAAAACCTTACTCTGATATCCAATTATATTGGAAGGTATATAGAGGATCATTCCCCTCCAATCTTATTTTTAAAATATTTTATATCGGAGATAATAGAAGTTTTCTATTTTTTAAACATTTTTTTATTATTTTTATAATTGTTCTTATTATTTTTTTAACTATTCTTTTGACGGGAACTAGGGTTATTATTTATTAATTATGTTCCCTTACAACCTCCTTACATTGGAGATTTTTATCCCCATACCTCTCTCTTCCACCTATATTTTTGATAACCTCTAAGAAACGCTCCTTTAATTTAGGTAATTCCTCCCTCTTATAACTGTAAATTCTAAATGTAATACTTTTAAATCCTCTCTCAATCCCCTCTCCCTGATAGACATCTAAAATATCAACATCAAACATTCCTCTCAAAAGTTTCAGTATAATTTTCTCATCTACATTCTCCTTAAAGAGCACAGATATATCATTAAAGTATCTCTTTAAGTTCTCTCTTTTCCACTCCTCTAACTCTTTCTCCTCCATTAAAGATATATTAGCAATATTTACCCTTATCTCTCTACCATTTTTACTTAAAACTACAGTATCGTCTACAATATCTTTTAAAGTTCCATAGTGAATATGTCCAGTATATATATGCTTTAACGCTACCTCCTTGCCTATGGATCTCTCTAACTTTTCCATCTCCTCGATAATTGCCCCAACAGCCTTGTTTGAATACCTCATCCCCCTTATAGTCTCACTTCCAAAGTGCTTAGCAGCCTCCTTCATTATATTAACGAAAGATTCCCTATCCTTTTTGGCAACTATGTCTTTTATCTTAATACATTCCTTAATGAAGGTTTCATGGATGTGTTCTATCTGAGGGTTGTACATCTGGATATCTGCGTAGAGATAAGGATTCTGTCCTATAATCCTCCCTATAATGTTTATCATAAGTTCATATATTGGTGAGGCGTACTTTCTAGACTCTTTTATATTTACATTCAACTCCTTCAATGTTGTTCCAAGGGATATATAGGCGTAATGGGTTAAACCCTGAATAATGCCCATTATTCTATCATGTTCCTTAGGAGTCATTATAACTACTCTTGCCCCCTCTCTTTCTAAGAATTCCTTCACCTTCCTAAACCAAGGATTTGACATATATTTCTCAGAGGGTGTGAGTATTACAACTTGCCTCTTCAAGGAGGGAGTGGAAGGTCCGAACATAGGGTGGGTAGGTATAACACATACACCTTCCTTTACACATTCCTCCATGGCTTTGGCTGGTATCTCCTTTATAGATGTGATATCCATAAGAAGAGAACCTTCTCTAACATGGGGCGCAACCTCCCTTATTACCCTTTCAGTGACGTTTATAGGTACTGCTACAACCACCACATCTCCTTTTTTTGCCGCCTCTATATTATCTGTTGTAAACATTACTCCCAACTCTTTCTCTACATTTTTACCTTTGTTTACATCCCTTCCAGTAACAACTATGTCAAATCCCCTACTCTTTAAGAATCTTGCAAACCACTTTCCCAGCCCATCAGTTCCACCGATTATTGAGACTATCATAGTTAACTCCTATCTCATTTTATTGATAAAAAATACAATACTGATATTACATAACATTTTAATTTTTATCAATAAATAAAAAATTTTATAAAAAATATTTTTTGTGCTATTAAAATAACACTGTTGTTATTGCCTATAATGATAAATTCTACCTAACAATACAAAACTTATTAAATAAATATCTCTAAGTTTTTTAAACTCTATAAAAATTAAAAATAAAAAAATAAAAAAGTAGAGAACCCCCATATTTAGAGTTTTTAGAAAAGAATAATTTCTTATTGATCAGGGATGTATTCTGATTTTAGTAAGGATTTCCGATAAAATTGTATATAAAATAGAGTTTAAGAATTAAATAATAATCTCTACAAAACACGTCTTAAACATCTTTTTTTAGAAATCAGTAGATTTTCTCCTTTCAGTATTCATCTCCAGAAAATAGTAACAACGTTAACAACGTTTTATTTTACATACTATACTATTTTTAACCATACTAAAAAATTAACAATGAATATAAAAAAGAATATTATATGGTAAGACAGTAGAAGAATGGCTCAATGAAGGGAAATGCCCTCTATAAGTTAGGAAGATACGAAGAAGCGTCTAAATATTAATTTAGAATTTAGATAAAGCACTGGAGATAGATCCAAGGATTGCTGTTTAAGTGGTGCCGAGGGAGGGATTTGAACCCTCGACCTCTCGGTTTCCCAGGACCCAAGGAAAGACCTTGGGACTATCCGTATGAGCCGAGCGCTATAACCAGACTAAGCCACCTCGGCACATCCTATACACATCCCTAAATATTCTAATCTTCTATATATAGTTTTCGGCGAAATGTTTATATACTACTATTTAGTACTAGATAGTACCTATTTTAAGCGGGGGTTGCCGAGCCTGGCCAAAGGCGCTAGGTTGAGGGCCTAGTCCCGTAGGGGTTCAGGGGTTCAAATCCCCTCCCCCGCACTTTTTATATACTCTTTTTAGATATAGTGTTATTAAGATAAAGATGAGAATAGAGGATATTAGAGTTCCATAAGCACCCCCTACAATACCTATTTTTTTAACGAATAGATAGTTTAAGATACCATTTAGTGTAATCCCAATTAAAAGAATATAGAGAGGTATCTTTCCATAACCTAGACCTTGAAGTGCAGAGGCGCATACAGTATATGAACTCATAAAACCTGCTGAAATTGACAGTACCTTTAGAGAGATAACAGCCCTCTCATCCTCTACTCCAAAGAAGATCCTCAAAATCTCTTCTGGAAAAAGAAACATAATTAGAAGTACTGGAGTTATCAAGGTTAGATTTATAAGAAGTGCTTTTTTTATACTATTAAAATCTCGAGTCTTAGCTATCCTTGGTAGTAGAGGTATTCCCACTGCAGAGGCAAATAGAAAAACCCCACGGGAGAGTAGAGAGGCGTATCCATATATACCGTTATCCTGGGCTCCTAAGAGGGACATTATAACTACACTGTCTAAGTCGTTCAAAAGACGGTAGGATGCAGTCCCTAAGGCTATAGGTATGGAGTAGAAAATTACCTCTTTAATTAAATCTCTTTTTTCTCTAAGTGTATTAACAATATCTAACTTTTCTATTTCTATATACCTCCTTAACAGGTGAAATCCAAAGAAACCTCCTAAGATGTAGGAAAGGGATATAGAGAGTATAGCACCTAAGACACCTAGATATAGAGAGAATACTACTGCCAAAGGTATTTTAAACAGGTACTCCACTATCCAAGTTTCTGAGAGATCCTTTATCTTCAGAAGTCCCTGAAGTACTCCTCTACCCCAGGATATAAAGGAGGAAGATATCACTGTAAAACCTACTACTAAATAGAGTGTTGTACCTATATCTTCATATCCTCCACTTAGAATATACCTTAGAAGAAAGATGAATAAGGCTCCAAGGGTAGAAAGTACTACCATCACTAACAGTATAGAGAAGATCCAAGTGTAATCCTTTCCTGAATAACGGGAGATATATCTCGCCATAGAAGGAGGTATCCCTGAACAGAAAAGTATGATCACAGTATCCATTAGAGGTAGTAATCCCCTTAAGATACCAAAACCCTCTGTACCCAGAATAATTGCAGTTATAAAGTAAAATAGATAGGCCATACCCTTGGAGTAGATGTTGGAAATTACCATATAGACACTGTCCCTAACAAGATGATCCCTTTTCAATTTTTTAAGAAGGTTTTTTAACATAATTTCCCAAGAGTACTATATTATAAGAAATAATAATAAAAAAATTAAAAAAATAATAAAAAATCAAAAAAGTATAAAACATTAAGAAGAAAAGTTAATTTTTTCTATCTTACACTAAGTATTAGGTAAATTTGATAATCCTACTTTTTTAGGCTTGCTATTTATTCTTTATTTATTTTTATAATTTTTATTATAATTTAAAATCTTGAAAAACACTAAGTATTATTCTTTCCTCTGTCCTCATCTCAGCCAGTATCTCCTCTTCCTCAAGTTCCCTCTAAGAAATGTATAGCACTGGGATAATAACAGAGAATTCAAAACCCCAAAATATTAACGGATAATAAACCAGAGATACTGTTGAGTGAAGATAAGATTGTAGATCATCATTATAGAGATTGTAAGGAGATTACTCAAACTCTATAGTTGCAGGAGGTTTATCTGTAATATCGAATACCACCCTTGCAACATTTGGAACCTCTGAAGTGATTCTCTTACTTATCCTCTTTAGAAGACTAAAAGGTATCTCCGGAACACTTGCCGTCATAGCATCTAAGGACTCCACCATCCTAATAGCAACTATCCAGTTGTACTCCCTTATATCTCCCTTAACCCCTGTAGCCTTACTGTCAAGTACCACTGCAAAGTACTGCCAGAGTTTTCTATTCAGCCCCTCCCTCTCCACCTCCTCCTCAACTATGGCGTTTGCCTCCCTACATATC